>CAZAIR010000028.1:0-17330 GCA_964485225.1 uncultured Burkholderiaceae bacterium | reverse complement strand
GCTGGGAGATGTACATCGCCGGCAACGGCGGCATCAAGACCGAGGTGGCGCACTTTTTCACCAAGCTCAAAACGGCGGAAGAGGTGCTGGAGTACACCGGCGCCTTCATGCAGCTCTACCGCCTGGAGGGCTGGTACCTGGAGCGCACCGTGCACTACGTGAGCCGCGTGGGCTTGGACTACGTGAAGAAGCGCATCCTCGACGACGCCGCCGGCCGCAAGGCGCTGTGGGAGCAGCTGCAGTTCGCTTTGCAAGGCGAGCCTGACCCCTGGTTTGATTTCGACAAGGCCAAGGTCGATCTGCGCCAGTTCGACAAGGTGGGTGTGTGATGCGCCGCCGCCAAGCTCTCTTCGGCGCGATCGCCACGGGTGCTGTGGCGAGCTGGGGCGTGGCCCACGCCGACCCGGTGCGCCCCATTGCCACCATGGGTGAAGCCATCAACAAGGCCGGCGCCCAGCGCATGCTCAGCCAGCGCATGGGCAAAGCCTGGCTGGCGCAATTGCACCAGCCGCTGAGTCAGCCCGCGCAGCGCGTGTTCGCCAACTCCACCCAGCGCTTCGAGTTGCAGTTGGCGCAGCTGCAACGCTTCGCGCCCACGGCCGAAATCGAGCAGGCCTACAAAACCCTCGCGCGGCAGTACGCCGACTACCGCCGGCTGTTGAGCGGCGCGCCCTCGCCTGCGCTGGCCTCGGCGCTGCTCGATACCGCCAACGGCGTGCTGCGCACCGCCCACGCGGCAACCGCCCTGCTGGAAGCGCACGCCGGCCAAGCGGCCGCCAAGTTGGTGAACGTGGCCGGCCGCCAACGCATGCTGTCGCAGCGCATGGCGCTGTTTTTCCTGGCCGGCCAGCAAGGCGTACCCGCGGCCACCGTGCGCGTCGAGTTGGACAAGGCCGAGGCCGAGTTCAACGCCGCCATGCACCTGCTGCGGGAGGCGCCCGAAGCCACCAGCACCATCCGCAGTGAACTGGACTTGGCGGGGCACCAATGGGTTTTCTTGCGGCTGGCGCTTCAAGGCACCACACAGGGTTTGCGTGCCGCTGGCGATGTGTTTGTGGCCAGCGAGAACTTGCTGGGCGTGATGGACAACGTGACGGGGCTTTACGCCCGCGTGCTGGGGTAAAGATGATGAGCAATGCATGGCACCGCGTGTGTGCGGTCAGCGACATCCCTGTTTTGGGCGCTCGCCGCGTGCAGCGCCAGCAGGGCATGGACGTGGCCTTGTTCCGTAACGAGGCAGATGAGGTGTTCGCCCTGTTGGACCGCTGTCCGCACAAGGGCGGCCCCTTGAGCCAAGGCATCGTCACCGAGCACGCCGTGGCCTGTCCGCTGCACAACTGGACGATCGACCTGCGCACGGGCCAGGCTGCCGCGCCCGACGAAGGCTTCGCGCCGGTGTTCCAGGTGCAGCGCGAGGGTGACGCCGTGCTGCTGAACGCGCACGAGCTGGCCACCTTGGCCATCGACCTGCTGCCGCCTCGCGCCGGCCCCTGCACACGGGCCCACACCATCCCCATTGCGCTTGCCTGAGATGGAACGGTCACCAGCCTTGCTTCTGCTCGCCACGCCCCGCAGGGGGGCTCGGTGGCTTCGGGCAGCCGGGCGCCACTGACATGGAAACCAAATCCACCTGCCCCTATTGCGGCGTTGGCTGTGGGGTGCTCATCGAGCACGATGGCGCCCAGATCACCAGCGTGCGCGGTGACCCCGACCACCCGGCCAACTTCGGCCGCCTGTGCACCAAGGGCAGCACGCTGCACCTGACCGCCACACCCGTGGTGGTGCAGGGCCAACGCCTGCGCCAGGTGCTGCACCGGCCGCGGGGTGGCGTGGCCACCCAAGCTGTGGGTTGGGACGAGGCGAACACGCGCATCGCGCAAGAACTTCTGCGCATCCGCGCCGCTCACGGCCCGTCCAGCATCGGCTTCTACATCTCGGGCCAGCTGCTGACCGAGGACTACTACGCCTTCAACAAGCTGGCGCGCGCCGTCATCGGCTACAAGCAAAGCTTGGGAGCCGATGCACCACCGTGCAGCTACGAGGACATCGAGCAGGCCGACTGCATCCTCATCACCGGCGCCAACCCCGCCTGGGCACACCCGGTGCTGTTCCGCCGCCTGGAAGACGGCCGCGCGCGGCGGCCTGGGCAGAAGCTGATCGTGGTTGACCCACGCCGCACCGAGACCGCCGAGCTGGCCGACCTGCACCTGCAGATTCAACCTGGCACCGACGTGGCCTTGATGCACGGCCTGTTGCACGCGTGCATCTGGCAAGGCTGGGTGAAGGCGGACTACGTCGACGCGCACACCGAGGGCTTTGCGGCCCTGAAGGACCTGGTGCGCGAATGGACGCCCGCGCGCGCCGCCAAAACCTGTGGCATCGAGGAGGCGGCGATCTGGCAAGCAGCGGCATGGTTCGCCACCGCGCCGGCCGCGTTGAGCCTGTACTGCCAAGGCCTGAACCAAAGCAGCAGCGGCACGGCCAAGAACACCAGCCTCATCAACCTGCACCTGGCCACCGGGCAGATCGGTCGCCCCGGCGCTGGCCCCTTCTCGCTCACCGGCCAGCCCAATGCCATGGGCGGGCGCGAGAGCGGCGGCATGGCCACCTTGCTGCCCGGTCACCGTGACCCCGGCAACGCCGACCACCGCGCCGAGGTGGCGCGGCTTTGGGGCTTGGGGACGGGCGAGAGCCTGCCCAGCGGCCCCGGCTACACGGCCACGGCGCTGTTCGAAGCCGCGGCGCGTGGCGAGATCAAGGCGCTGTGGATCGCTTGCACCAACCCGGCGCAAAGCCTTCCCAACCAAGCCCTGGTGCGCGAGGCGCTGCAGCGCTGCGAACTCGTCATCCTGCAAGAGGCCTTTGCCAACACCGCTACTTCGGCTTATGCCGACTGGCAGCTGCCCGCCGCTACCTGGGGCGAGAAGGAGGGCACGGTGACCAACAGCGAGCGCCGCATCAGCCGCGTGCGCGCTGCTGTGCCGCCGCCGGCCGAAGCGCGGCCCGATTGGCACATCGTGGCCGGTGTGGCGCTGCAGCTTGAAGCCGCGCTGCGCCCCGGTCGCACGCCCTTGTTCCAGGACGCCAGCCCCGAGCAGCTGTGGAACGAACACCGCGCCACCACCGCCGGCCGCGACCTCGACATCACCGGCCTGAGCTACCCGCTGCTGGACCACGCCGGCCCGCAGCAATGGCCGTTTCCGCAAGGTGCCGCCCAAGGCCAGCCGCGGCTGTATGCCGACGGCCGCTTCCCTACCCCCAGTGGCCGCGCCCGCTTCATCGCCAGCCCTTACCGCCCGCCGGCCGAGGCCCCCAGCGCGCAGTTCCCGCTGGCCCTCACCACCGGGCGTCTGCGCGACCAATGGCACGGCATGAGTCGCAGCGGCAGCGTGCCCCAACTCTTCGCCCATGAAGCCGCGCCCGTGCTGCGCCTGAACCCGCAAGACGCTGCCCGCCGCCGCTTGGCCGAGGGCGAGCTGCTCACCCTGCGCACCCGCCGTGGCGAGCTGGTGCTGCCCTTGCAGCTGGACGCGCGCGTGGCCCCAGCGCAGGCCGATCTGGCCATGCACTGGGGCGAAGAATTCATCGGCGGCGCCGGCCAGCGCGGCATCAACGCACTGACCCAAGACCGCAGCTGCCCCGACTCCCGCCAGCCCGAGCTCAAGTTCAGCGCCCTGGCCGTGGAAAGCGCCCAGCTGCCCTGGCGCGTCAGCGCCTGCGCCTGGGTGCCAGCAGCCGAAGGCGCGGCGCTGCGCCAGCGCCTGCGCGCCCTGATGCCGGCCTTTGCCTACGCCCAGTGCCTGCCCGTGCCGGGCAACGATCCGGCCCTGCAAGGCTGGGCCTTCGAGGCCGCGCACGGCAGCGCCCCTGATCCCGCCTTGCTGCAGCAGCTGGCCGACGCCGCTGGCTTGGGCGGCCCCGGTGTGCACCGCTACGCCGACGCCGGCCGTGGCCGCCTGCGCTTGCTGCGGCTGGACGGCGCGCGGCTGCAAGCCTTGCTGCGCGCCGGCGAGCATGAGGAGGCCGCCTGGCTGCTGCCGCTGTGGCGCGAGCGCCAAGATGTGGCCGCCTTGGGGCGCTGGTTGCTCAGCCCGGGCAGCCCGCCGCACGAGGCCTTGGGCCCAGTGCGCGCGCCGCAGGTGTGCAACTGCTTGGACGTGCGCGAAGACGCCATCACCACCGCCCTGGGCACCTGCAGCGGCAGCGACGCCGAACGCTTGGCCCAGTTGCAGGGCCAGCTGCGCTGCGGCACGCAATGCGGCTCCTGCCTGCCCACCCTGCGCCGCCTGGTGCGCGAAGTTCCTGAAAAGGTGCCCGCATGATCGACCTCCATCCTGTGTGCCTGGTGGGCGCTGGCCCTGGCGACCCTGAGCTGCTGACCCTTCGCGCGCTCAAGCGCATCGAAGCCGCCGACGTGGTGCTGGCCGACGACCTGATCGACCCACGCGTGCTGGCACTCGTTCAGGGCCGCTTGCTGCGCGTGGGCAAACGCGGCGGCTGTGTCTCCACCTGCCAGCACTTCATCCACGCGCTGATGGTGCGCGAGGCGCAAGCCGGCCACCGCGTGGTGCGGCTCAAGGGCGGCGACCCCTTCGTGTTTGGCCGTGGGGGCGAGGAGGTGGACGCCCTGCGCGAAGCCGGCCTGCAGGTGGAGGTGGTGAGTGGGCTGACGAGCGGCATCGCTGGTCCGGCTGCCATCGGCGTGCCAGTCACCGACCGTCGTCACTGCCCTGGCGTGGTGTTGGTCACCGGTCATCCTGGCGAGGGCCGGCAAGAGCCCAACTGGACGGCGCTGGCGCAGTCAGGTCTCACCTTGGTGATCTACATGGGCGTCGCGCGCTGCGCCGAGTTGCAGCAGCGTTTGCTAGCAGGCGGCCTGCCCGGCCATACGCCGGTGGCGGTGGTGAGCGCAGCGCACACCCCCAAGCAGCGCCACAGCGTCACCACGCTGGGCGGCATGGCTGCCTGCGTGTCAGACCAGGGCCTGCCCAGCCCCGCGCTGCTGGTGGTGGGCGAGGTGGCAGCACGCGCCCACACCGCACCCGCCGAGTGGGCCGCCGCCCTGCAAGCCAGCGCCTGAGTTCAGAACGTTTCCCAGTCGCCGTCGTTGTTGTCGCTGGTGGCAGGCGCGGGTGTTGGTGCAGGAGACGGCGTCGGCGCAGCTTTCGCTGCTGGACGGGCTGTAGGCGCCTTGGACGGTGCCGGACGAGCAGGCGCGGGCGCCTTGATGGCGCTGATGCCGTGGTCGGCTGCAGGCGCTGCACGCTTGGGTGTCACACCCGCCACGCGGTAGCGACTGACCAGCTTGTGCAGCTTCACGGCTTGGTCCTTCAGGCTCTCGGCCGCGGCCGCACCTTCTTCCACCAAGGCCGCATTGCTTTGCGACATCTGGTCGAGCTGCGTCATGCTGGTGGCCACCCCCACCAAGTGCTGGTTCTGCTCTGCGGTGCTGGCGCTGATCTCGCTGATCACGTCGGAGACCCGCTTCACGTTGCCCACCAGCTCCGTCATGGTGCTGCCGGCGTCGGCCACCAGCCGTGTGCCGGCTTCCACCCGCTCCACGCTGGCGCCGATCAAGCTCTTGATCTCGCGTGCTGCCTCGGCCGAGCGGCTGGCCAGCGAACGCACTTCACTGGCCACCACCGCAAAGCCCCGCCCCTGTTCACCAGCGCGGGCCGCTTCAACAGCGGCATTCAAGGCCAGGATGTTGGTTTGGAAGGCGATGCCGTCGATCACGCCAATGATGTCGGAGATCTTCTTCGAGCTGTTGTTGATGTCCTGCATCGTGCTCACGACCTGACCCACCACCTCGCCGCCCCGCTGGGCCACGCTGGCCGCGCTTTGGGCCAGCTGGTTCGCGGTGGAGGCGCTTTCGGCGCTGTGCTTCACCGCCACGCCCAAGTCGTTGATGGCCGAGTTGGTTTGCTGCACGTGGGCCGCCGTGGTTTCGGTGCGCTGGCTCAAGTCCATGTTGCCGCTGGCAATCTCGGCAGCCGCGGTTTGCACGCTGTCGGCACCCTCGTGGGCCTGCTTCACCATGTCGGCCAGCTCTTCTCGCATGCTGGCCAAAGCCTGTTGCAAGGCGCCCAGCTCGTCCCCTCGGTCAACCCGGACCTCCCGCGTCAGATCGCCCTCGGCAATGTGCTCGGCCAAACCGATGGCCGACTTCACGGGGTTGATGATGGTGCGCACCAAGTACACGGTGCTGATCGAGATGGCAATGCCCACCACGATCACGACCGCCAGCACGGCATAGGTGCTCTTCAGGCGGTCGCTGATCATCTTGCTGCGCAGGGTCAACTCTTGCTGCGATTGCAAGCTGTGCATGGCCTCGGCCGCGGCATCAAAGGCTTGAAGTGCGCTGGCCGTGGCAGCCGCCCAGCTTGCACCGTCGGCCCCAGCCGCCAGCGCTTTCGCCGAGGCGGCCAAGTAGGCGTCGGCGGTGCTGCGCAACGCTGACATGGCTTTGGCCTCTTCGGGCGCTTGGGCCAGCTTTTGCAAGCCGTCCACGGCAGCGCCCATGCGCTCGGTCAGGCTGCGCTGCTTCGTCAGCAGGCTGCCCTTCATGCCCTCGTCGGTGGCCAGGGCCACCGCCATGCTCAGCCCGCTGTGCGAGGTGGTCCAGTCCGCCAGCTTCAGGCTCAGTTCCAGCTTGGATTGCTGGGCAGCCTGCTGTTGGCTCGATTCATCGATCAGTCGCAGGGTGCGTGCGACCAACAAGACGGCGGTGATGCTCAGAACCACAATCAACACCACCACGGGGGCCCACATCTGCGTGGCCAAGGACCAACTCTTTTTCGGCATGTTTGCTCCGGGCTAATTTGTTCGGGTTGTGCGCCGGATGTTAGGGCGCTGGCCCTAATTTAGGTGGCTGTTAGGCTGACGACCCCTTGAGACCTGTGCAACACACAACACCCGCATGCGTTTGTTGGCCGTCGATGTTGGGAACACGCGCCTGAAGTGGGCCTTGTTCGACCGCAGTGAACCCGGCAGCACGCCGGTCGCCCAAGGCGCTGTGTTCCTGGAACACATCGATGGCTTGGCCGACGGCGACTGGGGTGCGTTACCCGCGCCGGCCCCTACCGCCCTCATTGGTAGCAATGTGGCGGGCGACGCCGTGCGCCGTCGGGTCGAGGAGCAGATGGAGTTGTGGGACCTGACCCCGCGCTGGATCGTGCCGTCCTCGGCCGCCGCCGGTGTCACCAATGGCTATGACCATCCCACCCGCCTGGGCGCCGACCGTTGGGTGGCCCTGGCCGGTGCTTGGTCGCACGCCAAATCCCGCGCTTGGTCTGGCCCGGTGCTGGTTGTGATGGTGGGCACTGCAGTGACGATCGACGCCCTGGACGCCCAAGGCCGCTTCCTGGGGGGCTTGATCTTGCCGGGCCACGGCATCATGCTGCGCGCCCTCGAGGGCGGCACCGCCGGTTTGCGCGTGCCCACGGGCGAGGTGCGCAACTTCCCCACCAACACCTCAGACGCCTTGACCAGCGGCGGCACCTACGCCATCACCGGCACCATCGAGCGCCAGCACCGCGAGCTGCAGCGCCACTGCGGCCAAGCCCCGCTGGTGCTGATGACCGGTGGCGCCGGCTGGAAAGTGGCGCCGGCCCTGGATGTGCCGCACGAGCTGATCGACGGCCTGATCTTTGACGGACTGCTGGCGCTGCACGCGGCCCAAACGCCGGTACGGCCACCGGCGCCGTCAGCCGTCACAGGATGAAGCGGCTCAGGTCTTCGTTGTGCGCCAGCGCGCTCAAGCGCGCATCCACCATCGCCGCGTCCACTTCCAGCGTCTGACCGCTGCGGTTGGGGGCGTCAAAGCTGGCTTCTTCCAGCAGGCGCTCCAGCACCGTGGCCAGGCGCCGCGCGCCGATGTTCTCGGTGCGCTCGTTCACCTCAAAGGCAATGTGCGCCAGGCGCTGGATGGCCTCGGGCGTGAAGCGCAGCCGCAAGCCTTCGGTGGCCAGCAGCGCCTCGTACTGCTTGATCAAGCTGGCGTGGGTGTGCGTCAAGATGGCTTCGAAGTCGGCCACGCTCAAGGACTGCAGCTCGACCCGGATCGGAAAGCGCCCCTGCAGCTCGGGGATCAAGTCGCTGGGCTTGGCCAAATGAAAAGCGCCGCTGGCGATGAACAAGATGTGGTCGGTCTTCACCGGGCCGTACTTGGTCGTCACCGTGGTGCCCTCAACCAATGGCAGCAGGTCGCGTTGCACGCCTTGGCGGCTCACGTCAGCGCCGCTGGTTTCTTGGCGCGAGGCCACTTTGTCGATCTCGTCGATGAAGACGATGCCGTTCTGCTCGGTCTTGTGCAGCGCGCTGGCCTTGATCTCGTCGTCGTTGACGAGCTTGGCCGCTTCCTCGTCCACCAGAGCCGCCAAGGCGTCTTTGATCTTGAGCTTGCGCGTCTTCTTCTTGCCGCTGGCCATCTGGCCAAACAAGCCTTTGAGCTGTTCGGCCATCTCCTCCATACCTTGCGGGCCCATCACCTCCAGGGTGGGGGCGCGCTCGGTCAGGTCGAGCTCGATCTCTTTATCGTCCAGCGTGCCCTCGCGCAGGCGCTTGCGCATCACCTGGCGGGCGGTGTTGTCGGCCTTGGCCGTGTCATCACCAAAGCCAACGGGGCGCGCTGGCGGCACCAGCACGTCGAGCACGCGCTCTTCGGCGGCGTCTTCGGCCAGTGCACGTTTGGCCTTCACGTGGGCCTCGCGCTCCTGCTTGACGGCCAGTTCGATCAAGTCGCGGATGATGGTGTCGACGTCCTTGCCGACATAGCCCACCTCGGTGAACTTGGTGGCCTCGACCTTGATGAAGGGCGCGTCCGCCAGCTTGGCCAGCCGGCGCGCAATCTCGGTCTTGCCCACACCGGTCGGGCCAATCATGAGGATGTTCTTGGGCGAGATCTCAGCCCGCAGCCCCTCGGCCACCTGCTGACGGCGCCAGCGGTTGCGCAACGCAATGGCCACGGCACGCTTGGCCTCGGCTTGGCCGATGACGTAGCGGTCCAGCTCACTGACGATCTCTTGCGGTGTCATGCCACTCACGACAAAGTCTCCACGGTGTGGTTGTGGTTGCTGTAGATGCAGATGTCGCCCGCGATGGCGAGCGAACGCCGCACCACGTCCTCGGCGTTCAGCTCAGAGTGGCGCAGCAAGGCCAAGGCCGCAGCCTGGGCATAGGCGCCGCCGCTGCCGATGGCCACCACGCCTTCCTCCGGCTCCAACACATCGCCGTTGCCGGTGATCACCAGGCTGTGCTCGCGGTCGGCCACGGCCAGCATGGCTTCCAGACGTCGCAGCACGCGGTCGGTGCGCCAGTCTTTGGTCAGTTCCACCGCAGCGCGCAGCAGGTGACCTTGGTGCTTCTCGAGCTTGGCCTCAAAGCGCTCGAACAAAGTGAAAGCATCGGCCGTGGCGCCCGCAAACCCGGCCAATACCTGGTCGCGGTAGAGCTTGCGCACCTTGCGGGCAGTGGCCTTGACGACGATGTGGCCCAAAGTCACTTGGCCGTCGCCACCAATGGCCACTTGGCCGTTGCGGCGCACGCACAAGATGGTGGTGCCGTGAAAACTCGGTAAGGGTTCGCTCATGGCGGTGTCCAGTCCAGCAAGCAGGCGCCAAGGTGGCGCCTGTGGCGCTTACAGCGCCTTGACCTTGATGCGCGCGTGCTCGTTGATGCCCATGGCACCGAAGAACATCGCCACCAAGCGGTGGGCGTCGGTGAAGGTCACCGAGCGGTTTTCGGTGCGCTGCTGCAGCACCCAGTTGAGCACGTCGCCGGCGGCAATGAAGTCCAAGCGGATCAGCTTGGGGCAGGCGATCTGCACCTGTGGCATGGCACCGATCTGGCCGTTCATGCGGTTGAGCAACTCGGTCAGGTCGCCCACCAGCTGGCCAGCCAGTTCCAGGTGGGCAATGCCGTTCGCGGCATCGTCCAGGGTGGTCGATTCAAGGAAGCCTTGGAACGACTCCGACTCTTTGCCTTGCTGCGTGGACGCAGGACTCACGGTGCTCAGGCCACCGCTGGTCAGGCGCACACGGCAACGCGGCGGCTCCCAGCTCGGCGGCGATACCTCGTAGGTGACGCAATAGTCGATGGCCGCTTCGTCAAACTGGTCCGGCCGGTTGGCCACGCGCAGCAACTCCAGGCGCAGCATCCACCAGCCGGTGTCAGTGTCACGGTCGCCGACGGGCGTGAGCTCACGCACCAAGTTGATGAACGTGCTGCCCGAGAGCCAGCGCATCTCGGTGTTCTGCTTGGACCAGCTGCGCAACAGGTCGGTCAACGGTCCACGTGCTTCGTGCTCGATGACTTTGAGGCCAGCCCAGTCCAACACCCAAGGCAGCGGTGCGAGTTCGCATCGCTTTTTCATCAGCGCCAAGCCTTCCAGGTCCAGGCGCTCAGGCGCCGTCCAGTTCACACCCGTGGGTGTGGCAGCCGGTGCCGATTTGTCTTGCTTGCGTCCTTCGATCAGCAACTTCGGGATCGAATACCACTGTGGTGGCGACAAGCCGAACAGGTGCACGTACTCGAGCGCCAGGCCTTCAAATGCCTGCTGGTTGCCGGTGGCGCGGTAGTAATCAAAACGCACCAGCCAAGTGTTGCGGTGCAGGTTGCGCGGCCCCCCGGACTGCGTGAGCTCGGTCAGGCTGCGCTCGCAGGTCTCGTTGTCGCCGTTGGCGAAGGCGATCACCGCCTCGTCCAACTCGGGGTCGTGGGCCAGCTCCTCTTCGACTGGCGCTTCTTCCGCCGCATCGAACTTGAGCTCGAAATTGGGCGCTATGGGTGCGGGCACGGCACCGATCTCGCTGGCCACATCAAAGCTCAGGCCCATGTCGAGCGCTGGCAGGGTGGGCAAGGCGCTGGGGGCGGACTCAGAAGGCGGCGAAAGGCCCCCGCCCATGGTGGCGGCTGCAGGTTGTGTGGGAGGCGCCAAAGGTGGCGCAGCGGGCATGGTCGGGGCGAAGGCCGCAGCACGCGTCGAGGGCGAGGCATCGCTGCCGTCACCGCGCGGCACCATGCTGGGGCGGAAGCCCTCTTTGACCATCTGCTGCTCGATCTGGTCGATCTTTTCCTTGACCGCGCTCACGTCGTCGCGCATCGCCTCGCCACTGCGCTCGGCTTCGGAGATGACCGAGCTGTTTTGGGCGCCGGCGGCGGCCAATTGCTCCGGCGTCAGCCCCTCACGGCGCAGGCGGCGCAGCATGTCAAGCTCGCGCTTGCGAACGAAGTCGTTGCGGCGCTTGCGCTCGATCATGGCGCGCAGCTCCGCCTTGGCGAGCTCGTTCTCGGGGTCGTCTTGGCGGGAGTTGATTTCTTTCCAATCCGTGGTCGGATTGGCAACGAAGCGCGCGACCTTGCGCAGGAAGCTGTCGTTCTGCTTGGGGTCTTCGGTGCTCATGCGCTTCGGAGGCCGGCTTCAGTCGCCGAACATCTTCTGTTTCATCTCGCGACGCTGCTGCGCTTCCAGCGACAGGGTGGCCGTTGGACGGGCGATCAAGCGGCCCAGGCCGATGGGTTCACCCGTTTCGTCACAGTAGCCGTACTCGCCGCTGTCCAGACGGGCGATGGATTGCATGATCTTCTTCAGCAGCTTGCGCTCGCGGTCGCGGGTGCGCAACTCCAGCGCATGCTCTTCTTCGATCGTCGCGCGGTCAGCCGGATCGGGAACGATCGTGGTGTCTTCACGCAAATGTTCGGTGGTCTCGCCGGCGTTGTTCAAGATGCCGTCGCGCAAGCTTTGCAGCTTCGCGCGGAAGAAGGCGATCTGTTGCTCGTTCATGTATTCGCCGTCGGGCATGCTGAGCACTTCAGCATCGGTCAGCAAATGGCCGGCTTTGCCCTTCCAGGCATCCGAACCCGCTTTGCCCGCCGACCGCGCCGCCGGCTTGGGGGCTGCTGCAGTCTTGCTGGGGGCCATGGTCTTGCTCACCTTCTTCTCCTCGCGGTATTCACACCGCTTGTCAACACACTGGGCAGGCCAGGCGGCCTTCACGGGGCGGCGATTGTAGTCAGCCGCTTAACCTCAAATTCTCAGACCAAACAGCCTTCCAAGCCTTGCATCAGCACCTCTTGCGGGAGGTCCAAACCGATGAACACCATCTTGCTGCTGCGCTTCTCGCCAGCGGCCCACTTGGGACCGAGATCGGAACCCATCAGCTGGTGCACACCTTGGAAGATGACCTTGCGGTCGGTGCCCTTCATGTTCAGCACGCCTTTGTAACGCAACATCTTCGGTCCATACACCTGCACGATGGCGCCCAAGAAGTCTTCCAGTTTCGCCGGGTTGAAGGGCCGATCGGCGCGGAAGACAAAGCTTTTCACGTCGTCATCGTGGTGGTGATGGTGGTCGTGGTCGGGGTGGTTGCAGGCCTCGCCGGGGGCATGGTCATGGCCAGCGTGGTCGTGGTGGTGGTCGTGACCATGGTGCGCATGGTCGTCGGTTTTCAGGAAATCAGGGTCGATGTCGAGCTTGGCATTCAAGTTGAAGCCGCGCAGGTCGAACACCTCGTTCAGCGGCACCTCGCCGAAGTGCACTGCCTTGTGGGGTGCGCGCGGGTTCATGTGCTTGAGGCGGTGGGCCAGCGCATTCAGCTCGGCCGGCTCCACCAGCTCGCTTTTGCTGATGAAGATCTGGTCGGCGAAGCCAATCTGGCGGCGCGCCTCTTGGCTGCGATCGAGTTGCGGTTGGGCGTGCTTGGCATCCACCAGGGTCAGCACGGCGTCCAGCACATAAGTCTCGGCAATCTCGTCGTCGATGAAGAAGGTTTGCGCCACTGGGCCCGGGTCGGCCACACCGGTGGTTTCGATCACCACACGCTCAAAGTCCAACTCGCCGGTGCGGCGTTTGGCGGCCAAATCCGACAGCGTCGCGCGCAGGTCTTCGCGAATGGTGCAGCAGATGCAGCCGTTGTTCATCTGGATGATCTGCTCGGTGGTGTCGGCCACGAGGATCTCGTTGTCGATGTTCTCTTCGCCGAACTCGTTCTCGATCACCGCGATCTTTTGGCCATGGGCCTCGGTGAGCACCCGCTTGAGCAGGGTGGTTTTGCCTGCCCCCAGGAAACCGGTGAGGATGGTGACGGGGATCAGCTGGGGTGCGGGGGCGTTCATGGGGCGGATCAGTGGCTGAAGCAAAACACGCATTTTGGGCCGGGGAAGCGCTTTGCAATATCCTTTGGCCCCTGATTTCTATGGGTGGTCCAGTGCCACCGCTTCATGCCTGAGCCTGAGTCGACACCTGATTCCCGCCGCGACGACCGCACCTTGTTGCAGCGTTTGCTGGAGTTTTTGCACCCTGGCCCCGACTCGGTCTCGGAGCTCATCAACACCCTGGCGGATGCCGAGCAGCGCGAGTTGATCGAGCCCGAGTCTCGGCAGATGCTAGAGGGCGTGCTGCGCATGGCGGCCCTCAGTGCCGGCGATGTGATGGTGGCTGCGCCCCGCATGGATGTGCTGGATATCGACGCCCCCTACGACGAGGTGCTGGCTGCGGTGATCGACACCGGGCATTCGCGATTCCCGGTTTTCGAGGGCAGCCGCGACAACATCATCGGCATCTTGATGGCGAAGGATCTGCTCAAGTTGCAGCGTGCGCCCGAGCTGAACCTGCGCACGCTGCTGCGCCCGGCCGTCTTTGTGCCCGAGAGCAAAGCACTGAATGCGCTGCTGCGCGACTTCCGCACCAACCGCAACCACCTCGCGGTGGTGATCGACGAGTTCGGCAACGTGGCCGGGCTGGTGACGATCGAGGATGTGCTGGAAGAGATCGTCGGCGAGATCGAAGACGAGTTTGACGAGCGCGATGGCGTGGGCGGGCTCTACACCCTGGCTGATGGCAGCCAGCGGGTTGCGGGTGATGCGGCCATCAGCGATGTGAACGAAGCCTTTGGGCTGTCGCTGCCGGAGGGTGATTTCGACACCATCGGTGGCTACGTCAGCCACGAGCACGGCCGCGTGCCGCGCCGGGGCGAGACCGTCAGCTTGAACGGTCTGCTGTTCCACGTGATGTTGACCCGGGGCGGCGCGGTGCGCTGGTTCAAGGTCACTCGCGCACCGGCGCAGGACGACGCTTGATGCGGGGTGCATGGCGGCCGCTGGCCGCCGTTGTGGCGGGGGGCCTGCATGCCGCGGCATTCGCGCCCACCCTGGCTTGGTGGCTGCAGCCCTTGGCGGTGGCCCTGCTGTTCGGCTTGGCTTGGGACCAACCGTGGCGCCGTGCTGCACTGGTGGGCTGGGGCTTCGGTATGGGCTGGATGGCCGCCGGTCTCTGGTGGCTTTACATCAGCTTGAATACCTACGGCGGCCTGGCGCCGCCCTTTGCCGTGGGGGCCTTGCTGCTGCTGGGGGCCTTCTTGGCGTTGTACCCGGCGTTGGCGACAGGCGGATTTGCAGCCCTGCGCGCCGGTCGCCGTCTGGGTGCTCTGGTCTTGATGGCCGTGTGGGCTGCGGTTTGGATGCTGGGCGAATTGGCGCGCGCCACGTGGTTCACCGGCTTCCCTTGGATTGCCAGCGGCTACGCGCACACCCTGGGGCCGTGGGCCGGTTGGGCGCCGTGGGTTGGCGTGTACGGCATCGGGGGCTTGAGTGCCGCTTGGGCCGCGGCCCTGGCTCTGCTGGTGCTGCAGCGTCAGGCGCTGCCGCTGGTGCTGGCCACCGCGTTGGCGGGCCTGGGCTGGGTGCTGCCGCAGTCGTTCACGCAGCCGGCGGGCAGCCTGACGATGAGCCTGCTGCAGCCCAATGTGCCGCAGTCGGCCAAGTTCGATCCGTCGCAGATCGGGCGCAACCTCGATGCCTTGCTGAGTCAGATCGAGGCCACGCCACCGGGCGTGGTGGTCACGCCGGAGTCGGTGCTGCCGATCCCGATGGACTACCTGCCAGTCGATGCGCGGCAGCGGCTGCTGCAAGCGAGCATGGGTCGGCACCTGCTGGTGGGTACGTTTTTGGGCAGTGACGATGCGGGGTGGGTCAACTCCTTGGTGGGCTGGCAGGACGGCCACATCGCCTACGACTACGGCAAGCGTCACCTGCTGCCCTTTGGCGAGTTCATTCCGCCCGGGTTCGGGTGGTTCGTGCGCATGCTGGGTATCCCCATGGACGACCAAGCCCGCGGCGCGCACCAGCGACCGTGGGTGGTGGGTGCGCAGCGCCTGCGCCCTTTGATCTGCTACGAAGACTTGTTTGGTGAGGACATCGTGGCCAGTGCGATCGATGGCCCTGATGCCGCCACCGTGTTCGTCAACGCCAGCAACTTGGCCTGGTTTGGCCGCCTGCTGGTGCAGGACCAGCACCTGCAGTTCAGCCAGATGCGCGCGCTGGAGTTCCAGCGACCCGTGGTGCGCAGCACCAACACGGGTGCTACCGCGCATGTGGATCACCGTGGCCAGGTCGTGGCCCGGATGGCGCCGCTGACCGCAGGCACCTTGGCCGTGACGGTGGAAGGCCGCATCGGCAGCACGCCCTACGCGCGGTGGTTGTCGGCCTTGGGCTTGTGGCCCTTGTGGGCGTGGGGTGCGGCGGTGGTGGCTTTGGCCTTGTTGTGGCGGCGCAAAGGATCGGTATGAAAGCAGCTTGGGCCTGGGTGTTGGTCGGCGCAGTGACCGCCGTTCAGGCGCAGGATTTGCCTGCTTTGAATCGGCAGGTCCAGGCGTGCGCGATGCAGGTGTATGTGTTGCCAAAGCCCGGTGCGCTGTTGAAGGGGCCGGAGGCCGAGGCTTACCGGCGCTTCTTTGGTCAGGCGCCGCGCGCTGCGCGCCCCGCTGAGCCCGAAGACGGTGCTGAGCCGGCGCGCCGTCAGGCCCGCCCCAAGCAGCCGGCTGGCATGGGCGTGCTGTGGCGGGATGGTCAGCATGTGTTGACCTTGGCCCAACTGCACGAGGGGCCGGAAGTGCAGGCCTTCGCCGTTGAGACAGAGGCCGGCCAGCGCGTTGAAGCGACGCTCTTGGGCAGCGATTCGCTCAGCGGCGCATCGCTGTTGAAGCTGGTCAGGCCTTTGCAGCAGGCGCCGTGCACCTTCGGTCGTTCGCAGGCTTTGGCGGTCGGCCAAGGGGTGTACGCCATCGGCAACATGGCCGCCTTGCAACGCAGCTTGCAGCGCGGCATCGTCTCGGCCGTGGAGCGCGAGTTCATCCATGCCCACCATGCGCCTTATGTGCAGCTCGACTTCCGCAGCGCACCGGGCATGGCGGGTGGGCCGGTGTTCGATGCCCAAGGCCGGGTGGTGGCGCTGAACGCGGGGCTCTTGATGTCCGGCGGCCGCGACGTGGCCGCCTTGGCCGCCCCGGTGGACGACTTGCTGCTGGCGGCCGAGGCCCTGGCGAATGGCCAAGCCCGTCGCATGAGCCGGGTGGGTATGCAGTTGTCGGAAGACGATGCCGACGATTGGGCCACGTGGCTGCAGGGTGCGACGGGCGTGCGCGTTGAAGCCGTCGACGAAGGCAGCCCCGCTGCGCGGGCCGGCATTGCATCTGGCGATCTGGTGCGGGAGGTCAACGGTCGGGCGGTGCGCACGCGCGCTGAGTTGACGCGCTGGGTGGCGCGGCTGCCAGTGGCCGCCGAGTCGGTGTGGCAGGTGCAGCGCAAGGGCCAAGCGCTGACGCTGCGCGTGGTGCCTGAGCCGGCGCCCAGCGCTCCCTAGAATCCGCCCTCCCTGGGGCGTCGGCACACGGCGCCCGGTCACGACGGATTCCCCATCATGCTGAGCTTCCAGCAACTCATCCTGCGCTTGCAGGACTACTGGTCCCAACAAGGCTGCGCGCTGCTGCAGCCCTACGACATGGAAGTCGGCGCGGGCACCAGCCACACCGCCACCTTCCTGCGCGCCATCGGCCCCGAGCCCTGGAAGGCCGCCTACGTGCAGCCCAGCCGCCGCCCGAAGGACGGCCGCTACGGCGAGAACCCGAACCGCCTGCAGCACTATTACCAATACCAGGTGGTGCTCAAGCCCGCGCCGGCCAACATCCTCGAGCTCTACCTGGGCTCGCTCGAAGCCCTGGGCTTTGACCTCAAGAAGAACGACGTGCGCTTCGTCGAAGACGACTGGGAGAACCCGACGCTTGGCTGCTGGGGCCTGGGTTGGGAGGTGTGGCTGAACGGCATGGAAGTGACGCAGTTCACCTACTTCCAGCAGGTGGGCGGCATCGACTGCAAGCCCATCACCGGCGAGATCACCTACGGCCTGGAGCGCCTGGCGATGTACCTGCAGGGCGTGGACAACGTCTACGACCTGCAGTGGACCGAGACGATGAAGTACGGCGACGTCTACCACCAGAACGAGGTCGAGCAGAGCACCTACAACTTCGAGCACAGCGACGTCGACTTCCTGCTGCAGG
>CAZAIR010000027.1:0-17701 GCA_964485225.1 uncultured Burkholderiaceae bacterium | reverse complement strand
GACTTCGTAGTTGCAGTTCTGCAGCAGCTTTTGAATGATGTTCTCGACGTCTTCGCCCACGTACCCCGCCTCGGTCAGGGTGGTGGCGTCAGCGATCACGAAAGGCACATTGAGCAAGCGCGCCAGCGTCTGGGCCAGCAAAGTTTTGCCCGAGCCTGTGGGCCCAATCAGCAAGATGTTGCTCTTGCTGAGCTCCACGCCACCCTTGCCGGTATCGGCCAAGTGCTTGAGCCGCTTGTAGTGGTTGTAGACAGCAACTGCCAGCGTGCGCTTGGCAGGATCTTGACCGATCACGTACTGGTCGAGGATCGACTTGATCTCGGTAGGCAGTGGCAAATCAGAGCCCTTGCGCTCGCGCGGCGCCTCCAAGCTGGCAACTTCATCGCGAATGATGTCGTTGCACAGCTCAATGCACTCGTCACAGATGAAGACCGACGGACCGGCGATCAGCTTCTTGACCTCGTGTTGGCTCTTGCCGCAGAAGGAGCAATAAAGCACCTTCTCTCCGGAACCGCCTTTTTTATCGGGCATACATCTCACCTTCAGGCGACAGGTTGCGGACCATGGTAGCGCAGCCCTTCCTGTCGCAGATCATTCAAAAACCAAGCGACGTGCGCCGTTTCAACGCTTCTCAACAACCTTGTCGATCAAGCCGTAGTCCAGCGCCTGGTCTGGCGACATGTAGAAATCGCGCTCCATGTCGGCAGCGATCTTTTCAAGCGGCTGACCTGTACGCTCCGCGTAAAGGCGATTGAGTTGCTCGCGCGTCTTGATGATCTCCCGGGCCGTGATCTCAATATCAGTGGCCTGGCCCTGCGCACCACCGCTGGGCTGGTGAATCATGATCTTGCTGTTGGGCAAGGAGAAGCGTTTGCCCTTGGCTCCAGCCATCAGCAGGAACGAACCCATGCTGGCGGCCATCCCCATGCACAAGGTGCTGACGTCGGGCTTGATGAAGTTCATCGTGTCGAAGATCGACAAGCCAGCACTCACGGAGCCCCCCGGCGAGTTGATGTAGAGCGAGATGTCCTTATCGGGGTTCTCGCTCTCCAAAAACAGCAGCTGAGCCACCACCAAATTGGCCGTGACGTCATTGACCGGGCCAACCAAGAAAACGATGCGCTCGCGCAGCAAGCGGCTGTAGATGTCATAGGCGCGCTCGCCGCGACCCGACTGTTCGATAACGATGGGCACCATGCCCAGCGCGGTTGTGTCCAAGGCACTCATGCAGTGTTCCTTTGATTGCGTGCGGAAATTATGGGGCGCGAAAAGCAAAGCGCCGCCCCTTGCGGGTGCGGCGCTCGTATCGGATCAGTTGCTCAGAGAGCGGGGCATCAACCGTTCGCTTGCGCCATCAGTTCGTCGAAGGGTACGACCTTGTCGGTCACCTTGGCCTGACTCAGCACGAAGGCAGTGACGTTGTTCTCGATGACAACAGCCTCCACCTCCTGCATCCGCTGACGATCGGTCAGGTACCAGCGCATCACTTCGGCTGGCTTCTCGTAGCTTTGGCTCAGCTCTTCGATGTGGGCCTGCAGCTGCTCCGGCTTGGCCTTCAGGTCGTGCGCACGGACCAGCTCACCGACCACCAGACCCAAGCGCACGCGGCGCTCGGCTTGAGGCGCAAACATTTCGCTTTGCACAGGCATCTTGTCGGCGTCTTTCAGACCCTGGCTCTTCAGACGGGCGCGGAAGTCAGCGACCAAGCGCTCGCTCTCTTCGGCCACCAGGGCTTTGGGCAAGTCAAGCTCTGCGGCGTTCGCCAGGGCATCCATCGCGGCAGCCTTGTTCCGGGCCAGCACGCGGAACTTCACTTCACGCTCCAGGTTCTTGCGCACATCGGCGCGCAAACCTTCTACGGTGCCTTCTTTGATGCCGAGTTGCTTGGCAAAGGCTTCGTTGACTTCGGGCAGGTGCTGCGCCTCAATCTTCTTAACTGTGACCAAGAAATCGGCTTCCTTGCCAGCAACATCTTTGCCGTGGTAGTCCGCTGGGAAAGCCAGCGGGAAGGTCTTGCTTTCACCAGCCTTCATGCCGCGAACGGCTTTCTCGAACGCTTCCAGCATCTGACCCTCGCCGATCTGGAATTGGAATCCATCGGCCTTGCCGCCTTGGAACGGCTCGCCGTCGATCTTGCCTTCGAAGTCGATGGTGACGCGGTCGCCGTCCTGGGCGGCGTCAGCGGCGCCGCGCTGGGCGAAGCTGCGACGCTGCTTGCGCAGGATGTCGACCGTGCGATCGACCGCTTCTTCGGTCACTTCGCTGCTGATGCGCTCGACTTCAGCGGCACTCAGGTCGCCGAGCTTGATTTCGGGGTAGACCTCGAAAGTGGCGTCGAAGGCCAGCTCGCCTTCCACACCGCTCTCCTTGGGGGCGATGCTGGGTGTGCCAGCCACACGCAACTTGGCTTCGCCAGCGGCTTGCGCAAAGGCTTCACCGAGCTTGTCGGTAATGACTTCGTACTGCACCGAGCTGCCGTAGCGCTGGGCGACGAAGCTCATCGGCACCTTGCCGGGACGGAAGCCGTCCGCCTTGACGGTGCGCGACAGCTTCTTCAGGCGTTGCTCCACCTCGCTACCGACCGTGCTTGCGGGCAGGGTCAAGGTGATGCGGCGTTCGAGCTTTTCGAGGGTTTCAACAGTGACGGCCATGGCAGCAGGTCGAGAAAAAAGAGGAATGAAGCGGTGGTGCGCGGGGCCGGACTCGAACCGGCACGCCGGTGAAGGCGTCAGGACCTAAACCTGGTGCGTCTACCAATTTCGCCACCCGCGCGGGTGACAGCACGCAGCCCGAAGGCTGCATACCTGGATTCGGCGAACCGGCGATTCTAGCGGGCTTGATCCGCAGGGCTCGGCATGTCGCTTGGGACTTTCACCCGGAACCACGCCGCGTACATCGCCGGCAAAGCCAGCAAGGTGAGCACCGTGGCCACCACCAAACCACCCATGATGGCCACCGCCATCGGGCCCCAGAACACGCTGCGGCTGAGTGGGATCATGGCCAGTACCGCCGCAGCGGCCGTCAGCACAATGGGTCGGAACCGGTGCACCACAGCCTCGCACACGGCCGACCACGCCGGCATGCCGCGTTCGCGCCCCTGCTCGATCTGGTCGATCAAGATCACCGAGTTGCGCATGATCATGCCCATCAAGGCGATCACACCCAGCAAGGCCACAAAACCGAATGGCCTGTTCAGCAACAGCAGCGCGGCGGCCACGCCGGCGATGCCCAGCGGCCCTGTGAGGAACACCAGCATCGCGCGCTCGAAGCTCTGCAGCTGCAGCATCAACAGCGTGAAGGTGATGAACAGCATCAGCGGCACGCCTGCCGCGATCGAGCCCTGTCCCTTGCTGCTCTCCTCGACGGCGCCAGCCACTTGAATGCGATAGCCGTCGGGCAAGGTCGCTTGCAGCTCTTGCAGCTTGGGCCAGACTTGGTTGCTGACAGTGGCACCTTGCAGGCCCTCCACCACATCACCTTGTACGGTGATGGCGTACTGACGCCCCTCTCGCCACATCACGCCGGGCTCAAAGCCAAACGCAAAGCGCGCAACTTGGGTCAGCGGCACGCTGCGGCCACTGCTCGTGGGCACGTAAGCGTTGCCGAGGTCGGTCAAGGCGCTGCGCTCGTCCAGCGGCTGGCGCAACACGATGTCGATCAAACGGTCGTTCTCTCGGAACTGCCCGACGGTCGAGCCCGACAAGATCACCCGCGCGGCCTGCGCCAGGCTCTGGCTGCTGACGCCAAGGGCGCGGGCCTTGTCTTGGTCGACCTCCAAGCGCAGCACCTTGATGGCTTCGTTCCAGTTGTCGTTGACGCCCAGCATGTTGGGATTGGCGGCCAAGATGGCCTTGGCGCGATCGGCGTAGTCGCGCAGGGCGATGGGGTCTGGACCGATGACCCGGAACTGCACGGGGTAAGGCACGGGCGGCCCGTTAGGCAACAGCTTCACGCGGGCGCGCACTTCGCCGAACTCGGCCGCCATCAGGGCCGGCAAGCGCTTTCGCAGCGCCTCGCGCTCCTTGAGCGACTTGGGCAGCACGATCGCCTGCGCCACGTTGGACTGGGGGAAGACGTTGTCGAGCGGCAGGTAAAAGCGCGGCACACCTGAGCCAACCCAGATCACCACGGACTCCACACCCTCTTCCTTCATGATGCGCTGCTCAAAGCGCTTGGCAATCGCCTCGGTGGATTGGATCGGAGAGCCTTCAGGTAGCCAGATATCGACCAGCAGCTCGGGCCGGCTGGAGTCTGGGAAAAACTGCTGTTGCACCTTGCCCATGCCGACGATGCCGAGGGCAAAAATGCCGATGGTGGCGCCGATGGTGATCCAACGGTGCACCACGCACCACAGCACCAGGCGGCGGAAACGCGCGTAAAAGGGGGTGTCGAACAGCTCGTGGGCTTGGCCGGGCGCGGCCGCTCGGGTGCGCAACAGCAGGGCGCCGAGGTAGGGCACGAAGTAAACCGACACCACCCAGCTGATGATGAGCGCGGCGGCGGTGACGGCAAAGATCGCGAAGGTGTACTCGCCAACCGTGGACCGAGCCAACCCAATGGGCAAGAAACCGACCGCCGTGATGAGCGTGCCCGTCAACATGGGCATCGACGTCACCTCGTAGGCGTAGGTGGCGGCGGTGAGCTTGTCCTGCCCCTCTTCGAGCTTGCGCACCATCATCTCAACGGCAATGATGGCGTCGTCCACCAGTAAGCCGAGCGCAATGATCAAGCTGCCCAAGGAAATCTTGTGCAGCCCAACGCCCCAATAAAACATGGTGACGAAGGTGATGGCCAACACCAGCGGGATGGTGATGCCCACCACCAAGCCGGGCCAGATGTCGATGCGCAGCGGCTTGGTGTGCAAACCCAGGCTGATGAAGCTGACGAACAGCACCACGACAACCGCTTCGATCAGGACGTTCACGAACTCACTGACCGATCGCGACACTGCCTCTGGCTGGTTCTGCACCTGGCGCAGGGCCAAGCCTGCAGGAAAGGTGGGTTCGATCTGGGCCAAGGCGGCCTGCAGGGCCTTACCCATGCGGATGATGTCGCCCCCTTTGGACATCGAAACGCCCAGAGCAACCACCTGCTCACCCTGGAAGCGCACGCTGACTCCTGGCGGGTCGGCGTAAGCGCGGGTGATGGTGGCGATATCGTCCAAGCGCAGGTTGCTGACCTGGCCGGTCTGAGGGTTCACAGCCCGGATGGGCAATTGGCGAAGACCGTCCACGCTCTGGAACTGTCCCTGCACGCGCATACCCACATTGCCCTCTTCGGTGCTGAGCAAACCAGCACCCTCGACGGCGTTTTGGGCATTGAGCTGGCCAATAATCTGGTTCAGATCCAGGCCTAACTGGGCGACTTTCTTGTGGGAAATTTCGATGTAGACCTTCTCGGCCTGCACGCCAAACAGCTCCACCTTGGCCACATCGGGCACGCGCAGCAGCACCGCGCGCACGGCTTCGGCATGGCGGCGCAATTCCTCGGGGCTGTAGCCGTCACCACTCAGCGCATAGATGGAGCCGTATACATCGCCAAACTCGTCGTTGAAAAAAGGGCCTTGGGTGCCGGGCGGCAGGGTGTGCCGCATGTCGCCCAGCTTCTTGCGCACCTGGTACCAGGCGGCAGGCACGTCTTTGGCAGGGATGCTGTCTTTGAGTTGAAAGATCGTGACCGACTCGCCCGGCTTGGTGAAGGAGCGAATCCGGTCGGCATAGGCCACTTCTTGCAGCGTGCGCTCGATTTTGTCGGTGACCTGATCGGCGACCTGCTGAGCCGTAGCACCCGGCCAAAACGCCTGGACCACCATGGCACGGAAGGTGAAAGGCGGGTCCTCGTCCTGCCCAAGTTGGAAGTAAGCGGCAAAGCCCACCACCAACAACACCACCATGAGGTAGCGCGTCAGCGCAGGGTGCTCCAGCGCCCAACGCGAGATGTTGAAGCGGTGTCGGGCGGAATCGGCGCTGCTCATGGCGGTCCTCAGCGAGAAGCGGCGGAAGCTGACGAAGCCGGAGCGGCGGCCACTTGACCGTAACGCCGCACCTTCAACCCCTCACTCAGGACATGGGTGCCAGCAACCACCACCTCTTGCTTGGGTGACAAGCCCCCCACCACCACCACCAAGTTACCTTCGGCTCCACCCACTTGAACGGCTTGCGCGCGCAAGCTCATGGTGGCGGGGTTGAGCACCCACACTGTGGGCTGCCCCTTGGACTCGAACACGGCCGATAGCGGCACCTTGAGAACGCCCGTTTGCTTGACCTGGCTCAGGCGGACCGTGGCGGTTTGCCCGAGCTTGATATCGGCATCTTTGCCAATGTCCGCCTTCGCCAAGAAGGTCCGGGTCACAGGGTCAGCGGCTTCGGCCACTTCCCGCAGGGTGGCGGGCAGAGGTGCATCGCGCCCCCACACCTTGACCTGCAAGCTACCCGGTTCCGAAGCCAAGCGGCGCAGCAACGCCACCTGGTGCTCCGGCACGCTGAAGACCACGTCGCGCGGACCGTCTTGCGCAAGGCGCAATACCGGCGTGCCGGCGGCCACCACAGTGCCGGGCTCGGCGTCCACACCCGTGATAACACCGGCAGCATCGGCCACCAAGTCACCGTAACCCGCTTGGTTACGCTGAGCTTGGGCTTGGGCGCGGGCTTGCTCAAACTGGGACTGCGCTGCCGCGTACCCAGCTTCGCGGCGTTCCAACTCCGCCCCGCTGATGAAACCCTGGGCCCTCAACTCACGGAAGCGCTTGATGTCGGCCAGCTGCTGATCGCGGTTGACTGTGGCGGCGCGCAAGGCTGCCTGAGCCGACTCACTGGCCAGCGCCAGATCCTGGCCATCCAAGCGCATCAACACCTGGCCCGCCTTCACCTTGTCGCCCAAGCCCACTTGTCGCTGCACCACTTTCCCAGGCACACGGAAGCTGAGTCGGCTTTCGGTGCGGGCTCGCACCTCGGCGGCGTACTCGTAGGTTTGGCCCGCAGCCTCCGTGTCAACCACCAAAGTGCGCACGGCCCGCTGGGGCTCAGGAGCGACGGGCTTGGGGCCACACGCCGACAACACCAAAACGGCCGATGCCAACAGGGCCGCAAGGGACCACGGGGAGCGCTTCAACTTCTGGGTCATGTGAACCTCTTGTTCGAATGCCGTCGCCTCCCTGTTGGGTGGCGCCGGCTTACTGTATAGGCAGCTCGCTGGGATGACTGTCCGGGTGGCGACAATGCATCGTGATTTCAGCCGCCGATCAGCCGCTGGCCGCCAAGCGCCACCAGCAAGAAAACTTCCCCGTTGCAAGTTGGCTGTGCCCCAAGCCATTGCGGGCCCCCATCTTGGCGATCTACCGATTTGCCCGCGAGGCAGATGACATCGCCGACGAAGGCGACGCCACACCTGATGCACGCCGTGCCGACTTGGGCAAGCTCAGGGCGATCTTGGTGGACATCGAACAAAGGCGCTTCACCACCGACCCCAACGCTGCCCATGCCGCCCTGGCCGCTGCCGTGCAGCAGTGGCAACTGCCCATGCCCTGCCTGCATGCGCTGCTGGACGCCTTCGAGCAGGACACCGCAGTGAACACGTATGCAGACCGTGATGCTTTGCTGGCCTACTGCCAACGCTCGGCCAACCCAGTGGGTCGCTTGCTGCTGCATTTGGTGGGCGTCAACAGCCCCGAGGCCCTGCAGCAAAGCGACGCCATCTGCACCGCGTTACAGCTGATCAACTTTTGGCAGGACGTGGGCGTCGACCGGCTCAAGGGCCGGGTGTACCTGCCTCAGGCCGACCTCGCCCGTCACGGGTTGGATGTGCAGGCCGTGCTGGACGGCCACGACAGCCCCGCACTGCGCGCAACCGTGGCCGACGTCAACGATTGGGCCTTGGCGCTGATGCAGCAAGGCAGCCCCCTGCCCCGCCACGTGCCCGGGCGGCTGGGCTGGGAATTGCGACTGGTGGTGCAAGGTGGCCGACGCGTGGCAGAGAAAATCCGCGCCATGGACCATGCCACCCTGCACCAACGCCCACGCCTGCGCGCCTGGGACAGCCCCTTGCTGCTGCTGCGCGCCCTCATGGGGAACGGCGCATGACGCCAGATCAGTACGCTGAATCGAAAGCAGCCCAGAGCGGCTCCAGCTTCTATTACGCCTTCAAGTTCCTGAGCCCGCCCCAGCGCGCGGCCATCACCGCCTTCTATGCCTTCTGCCGCGAGGTGGATGACGTGGTGGACGAGGTCAACGACCTCAGCGTCGCCGCTGCAAAGCTCGGCTGGTGGCGTAGGGAAGCGGCCGCCGCCTTCGCCGGCCAGCCCAGCCACCCGGCCATGAAGGCGCTGATGCCGCACGCGGCCACCTACGGCATCCGGCTTGACCAATTGCACGCCGTTATCGAGGGCTGCGAGATGGACCTGCAGCAGTCGCGCTACCTCGACTACCCCGGGCTGCAGCGCTACTGCCATTTGGTGGCCGGTGTGGTGGGCGAGGTGGCCAGCGGCATCTTCGGCCGCACCGACCCTCAAACCGTCACCTACGCCCACAAGCTGGGCTTGGCGCTGCAACTCACCAACATCCTGCGCGACGTGGGCGACGATGCCCGCCGCGGCCGCATTTACCTGCCGGTCAATGAGCTGCAACGGTTCGGTGTCACCGCGGCCGAGATCTTGAAGCGCGACAAGCCATGGGGCTACAGCGATCGCTTCACGGCCCTGATGCAGTTCCAGGCCGATCGTGCCCAAACTGCCTACGACGAAGCGCTGGCTTTGCTGCCCGAGGTCGACCGCCGCGCGCAAAAACCCGGGCTGATGATGGCCAACATCTACCGCGCCCTGCTGGGTGAGGTGCAGGCCAGCGGCTTCCAGGTGCTGCACCAGCGCATCGCGCTGACGCCGCTGCGCAAAGTTTGGATCGCCATGCGCACCAATTGGCGCGGCCGGTGATGCGCCTGTTGGTGATCGGCGGCGGCTGGGCCGGGCTGGCGGCCGCCGTGCGCGCCACCCAGCGCGGGGCCCACGTCACCTTGCTGGACATGGCCCCGCAGTGGGGCGGCCGGGCCCGCTCCTGGGACGACTCCACGCACGGGCCGCTCGACAGCGGGCAACACATCCTGATCGGCGCCTACCGTGACACCCTGGCGCTGATGCGCACCGTCGGCGCCGATCCCGATCGCCTGCTACAGCGCCTGCCCCTGACGCTGGTGAACCCCCAAGGCCAAGGCTTGTTGTGGGGGCGGGGCGCGCCGGCATGGGCCGCCGCACAGGCAGTGTGGCGCCACCCCCTGTGGAGCCACCGCGATCGCTTGGGCCTGGCTTGGTGGGGCCTGCGCATGGGCTTACGCGGGCTGCAAGCACCCCCCGGCTGGAGCGTGGCGCAGTTGTGCCATGGCTTGCCCGAAGCCGTGCAGCGGGACCTGGTGGAACCGTTGTGCGTGGCCGCCCTCAACACGCGCATGGCCGCGGCCAGTGCCCAGGTGTTCATGCGCGTGCTGCGCGACGCCCTGTTCGGCGGCCCCGGTTCGGCCGATTTGCTGCTCCCAGCCGCCCCCTTACAAGGCCTGCTGCCCACGCCAGCCGCCGCCTGGCTGCAGGCCCGCGGCGCTGCGCTGCACACGGGCACCCGGGCCCAAGCCCTGACGCGTGCCCATGGCACCTGGCACTGCGGCGCACACAGCGCCGACGCTGTGATCGTGGCCACCAGCGCCACGGAGGCGGCGCGCTTGGCTCAAGCGCACAACCCTGGCTGGAGCGCCTGCACCGCAGCCTTGGCAGCCGAAGCCATCGCCACGGTGGAGTGGGAGGCACCCTGCGTGCGCCTTGTCGCGCCCATGGTCGCCTTGGCTGGTGGCCCGGCGCAGTTTTTGTTCGATCTGGCGCAAATCGACACCCAGGCCGGTACAGCCCAGCGCCAGCGCATCGTGGCGGTGGCCAGCGCCGTCGCGGCCGAGTTGGACGACGGCCTCGAACCGCTGGCACAGCGCATCGAAGCACAAGTCGCCGCGCAGGTGCCCGAGCTGGCCGGCGCTGTGCGCGTCCGCAGCCATGTGGATCGCCGAGCCACTTTCGCCTGCTTGGCCACGCTCCAACGCCCACCGACTGCCATTGCGGAGGGCCTTTGGGCCGCGGGCGACTACGTCGATGGCCCCTACCCCGCCACACTTGAGGCGGCCGTGCGCACGGGCAATGCCGCAGCCGAGGCGGCCGTACCAGACAATCACGCCACATGAGCCGCAGCAGCAAACCCACCGACGCCCCCGCAGCACCCGCCATCCAGGTGTTGGAGCGCGCGTTTGCCTTGCTGGATGTGCTGGCCCGGCACACCGATCCCGTCCCGTTGAAGGATCTGGCGCAAGCCACTGGCCTGCATCCCAGCACCACGCACCGCATCTTGAACGACCTGACGCTGGGTCGCTATGTCGACCGACCCGAACCCGGCAGCTACCGGCTGGGCATGCGCCTGCTCGAAATGGGTAACTTGGTGAAAGCGCGCCTAGATGTGCGTGACGCAGCGCTGGACGCCATGCGCGAACTGCACAAGCACACCCACCAACCGGTGAACCTGTCGGTGCGTCAAGGCGATGAGATTGTCTACATCGAACGCACCTACAGCGAACGCAGCGGCATGCAGGTGGTGCGCACAGTGGGTGGGCGGGCGCCTTTGCACCTGACTTCGGTCGGCAAACTGTTTCTGGCTTTTGACGACCCCGTCCGGGTACGCGCCTACGCCACCCGAACGGGTTTGGCCGGAAACACCCGCAACTCGATCACCGACCTCACGCGCCTTGAGCGCGAGCTGCACCAGATCCGCTTGCGTGGCATTTCACGCGATGAAGAAGAGCTGGAAATGGGTGTGCGCTGCATGGCCGCGGGCATTTACGACGACCAAAGCAAGCTGGTGGCCGGTCTTTCGATCTCGGCGCCGTCCGAGCGCTTGGAAGAAGCCTGGGAAAGCCGTCTCAAGCAAACCGCTGCCGGCATCTCGGCAGCCCTGGGCTTCCGCGGCTGATCAGCCCTTGCCTGGGTGGGCGACCGTCGGGTCGGTAGAGAGCCAGCGGCGCACACGCTCGGCGTCGCCCAGGCGGCTGTAACGGCCGGCAGAGTCCAAGAACACCATCACCAGCCGGCGTCCGGCGAGTTGGGCTTGCATCACCAGACAACGGCCTGCTTCACTGATGTAACCAGTTTTCTGCAAGCCAATGTCCCAGGTCGGGCTCTTGACCAAGCCGTTGGTAGTGCGGAACTCCATGTCACGTTGTCCCACACGCACACGGTGGTCGGTCGAGGTGGAAAGGTCGCGCAGCATGGGCACGCTGTAGGCCACCTTGACCAAGCGTGCCAAGTCGCTGGCGCTGCTTTGGTTGCCGCTGCTCAGGCCGGTGGGTTCAACGTAATGCGTGTCTTCCATGCCCAGCAGTTTGGCCTTGGCGTTCATGGCCTCCACAGCAGCAGCCAAACCCCCAGGGTAGTAACGCCCCAGGGCATTCGCGGCGCGGTTCTCGCTGCTCATCAAGGCGAGGTGCAGCATCTCACCGCGCGTCAGCTGGGTGCCCACTTTCAATCGAGAGGTGCTGCCTTTCTCGGTGTCGATGTCGGCTTCGGTCACGGTCAGCACTTCGTCAAGCGGCTGACGAGCTTCGGTCACGATCAGGGCCGTCATCAGCTTAGTGATGGAAGCGATCGGCAGCACGGCGCCAGCATTCTTGGCCAGCAACACCTCTTCGGTGTCTTGGTCGATCACCAGCGCAACGCTGGACTTGAGGTCGAGCGGATCTTCGGTTTTGTCCAAACCGGCCAGTTGGCCGAACGACAAACGCGCCGGTGCAACGGCTTTGGTGCGCACAGCCGCACGAGCCGTCTTGCGAGCAGCCGGTGGGGCTGCAGCGCGCTTGCGTGCACTGGGCTTGGCAGCTGCCTTTTTCCGGGGAGCAGCCTTTTGCGCCTTCTCGGATTTCTTGGCCTTCTGGACACTGGCGGCTTGCTTGGACTTGCCTTGCTGTGTTTGCTGTGCCCACGCACCTGCACCACCCAGGGACAAAGCCAAACCTATCACCAGCATCAGCAGAACGCGCATACAACCTCCAAACCGAGTGGTCGAGTGTAGCGATGTAGCTGAAACGCAATCAAGAACAAGCACTTAGGGAACTTTCCTAAGGCAATGCGTAAAAGTACCGTCTTGGGCGACCGCACAAGCAAGCGGTAGGTGGCAGGGCCGCCGCCCCCGCCAAGCTCAACCCTGCGCCACCACCTTTTCGGCCTTTGCGCGCAGCTTGTTCAGCGCGTTCAGGTAGGCCTTGGCGGAGGCCACGATGATGTCGGGATCCGACCCTACAGCGTTGACCACGCGACCGCCCAGCTGCAGCCGCATGTTGACCTCGCCCTGGCTTTCGCTGCTGCCCGAGCTGAGCGCGTTCACGCCGAACAGCAGCAGCTCGGCACCACTGTTGATTTGGCTTTCGATCGCGCGCACGCAGGCATCGACCGGCCCGTTGCCATCGCTTTCGGCGCGGTACTCCACACCACCGGAAGCGAACACCACCTCAGCATGCGGTCGCTCGCCGGTTTCGCTGCGCTGCGACAGTGACACCAGGTGGTACAGGTCGGGCTGCGCCTCGGCCTGCTCGTCCATCACCAGCGCCAAGATATCCTCGTCAAACACCTCGGCCTTCCGGTCGGCAAGGTCCTTGAAGCGGGCGAAGGCCTCGTTGACCTCGGTCTCTGAGTCAAGCGAGATACCCAACTGCTCTAAGCGCTGTTTGAAGGCGTTTCGGCCACTGAGCTTGCCCAGCACGATCTTGTTGGCAGTCCAACCCACATCCTCGGCACGCATGATCTCGTAGGTATCGCGCGCTTTCAGCACCCCGTCTTGGTGGATGCCCGAGGCATGCGCGAAGGCATTGGCGCCAACCACGGCCTTATTGGGTTGCACCACAAAGCCGGTGGTTTGGCTGACCAGGCGTGAAGCCGCCACGATCTGGCTGGTGTCGATGCGCAAGTCCAAGCCGAAGTGATCGCGACGGGTCTTGACCGCCATCACCACCTCTTCGAGCGAGCAGTTGCCAGCGCGCTCACCCAGACCGTTGATGGTGCATTCAATCTGGCGGGCGCCGCCGATCTTGACGCCGGCCAAGGAGTTGGCTACGGCCATCCCTAAGTCGTTGTGGCAGTGCACGCTCCAGATGGCCTTGTCGCTGTTGGGCACGCGGGTGCGCAGGTCGAGGATGAACTGGCCATACAGCTCCGGGATGCCATAGCCCACGGTGTCAGGGATGTTGATGGTGGTGGCGCCGGCGTCGATCACGGCTTCGAGCACGCGCACCAAAAATTCAGGGTCGCTGCGGTAGCCGTCTTCGGGCGAAAACTCGACGTCGTCGCACTGGTTGCGCGCGAAACGCACGGCGCGCTGCGCCTGATCCAGCACCTGCTCGCGGGTCATGCGCAGCTTCTTCTCCATGTGCAGCTCGCTGGTGGCAATGAAGGTGTGGATGCGCGCCGCATTGGCGCCCTTCAAAGCCTCAGCGGCACGCCCGATATCACGATCGTTTGCGCGGGCCAACGAGCAAATGCGGCTGTCCTTGATGACCTGGGCGATGGCGTGCACAGCCTCAAAGTCGCCCGGGCTGGCGGCGGCGAAGCCGGCTTCGATGACGTCGACCCGCAGCCGCTCCAACTGGCGGGCGATGCGCAGCTTCTCGTCCTTGGTCATCGAGGCGCCAGGCGATTGCTCGCCATCGCGCAAGGTGGTGTCAAAGATGATGAGCGAGTCAGCCATGGAGGTCTCCGGGGAAGGCACAGAAAACAAAAAACCCGCCGAGCAAGCTGCAGGGCGGGTGGCGTCGGTTGGAACCATTGAGCAGCCGCGATTCGGCCGCGCGCGTCAACGCACCCGAGTCTCCGGTAGTAGCAGGGCGCGTTGAATCAAGAGCATGGCGCGAATGTAGCAGGGGCTGATTTCGTCAGCGGTGCAGGCCGGCTTCGTCAGGCTCGTCGGTGCTGGTGGCGATCAGGCTGGCGTGCCGGCCTTTCCACTTGCGCCTTGCATACTCGACGTAACCCGACAGGCTGTAAGCGCAGAACAGCGAGAACAAAGCGATTGGCGGGTGACTCGACACCAGAGCAATCAGCAGCACCAAGGCCACCAGCAAAGCAAAGGGCACCGAGCGCTTGAGGCTGAAGTCCTTGAAGCTGTAGAACGGGGCGTTGACGACCATGGTCAGGCCGGCGTAAGCGGTAATGCCCAACATCGCCCATTCAACCCACGGGTTGGCTTGGGGGTTCCATCCCCGCTCCACCGCCAGCCATAGCGAACCGGCCACCAAGGCCGCCGCAGCGGGGCTCGGCAAGCCCTGGAAGAAGCGCTTGTCGATGACACCAATGTTGGTGTTGAAACGCGCCAAACGCAGCGCTGCGCAAGCGCAGTAGACGAAGGCAACGATCCAACCCAGCTTGCCCATGTCTTTCAGGGCCCATTCGTAGACCACGAGCGCGGGTGCGGCGCCGAAGCTGACCATGTCGCTCAGGCTGTCCATTTGCTCGCCAAAGGCCGACTGGGTGCCGGTCATGCGGGCCACGCGGCCGTCCAGGCTGTCCAGCACCATGGCGCAGAAGATGCCGATGGCAGCGTTCTCGAAACGGCCGTTCATGGCCATCACGATGGCGTAGAAGCCGCCGAACAGCGCCGCCAAGGTGAACAAGTTGGGCAGCACGTACAGGCCCTTGCGGGGCTTACGCGGGGCGGCTTCGGCTTCGGAGTCTTGAAAGTCAGGGTGCGGTGCGCTCATCGCCCAGGACTTTAACGAGGCCCAGTACAGGCTCAAAGCGACATCCGTTGGCGCACACCGTCGGCTTCCATGTCAGTACCCGCCCCACGCTGGACGATTTCGCCGCGCTCCATCACCAGGTACTGGTCGGCCAACTCGGCGGCGAAGTCGTAGAACTGCTCCACCAGCACGATGGCCATCTCTCCCTTTGCCGCCAAGTGCCTGATGACGCGCCCGATGTCCTTGATGACACTGGGCTGGATACCTTCGGTCGGCTCATCCAGCAGCAGCACTTTGGGGCCACCGGCCAGCGCGCGGGCGATGGCCAGTTGCTGCTGCTGTCCGCCGCTGAGGTCACCCCCGCGGCGCTGCAGCATTTCGCGAAGCACCGGAAACAGCTCAAACAGCTCGGCCGGCAGCGGGCTGCCGCTGGGCCGCGGCGCCAAGCCCATCAGCAAGTTTTCTTGCACGCTCAGCCGGCCAAAAATGTCGCGCCCCTGGGGCACGTAACCCAGACCGGCCCTGACACGTTCATGGCTGGGCGCTCGGGTGATGTCTTGTCCAGCCAAGGTGATGCGACCCTGGCTTTGCGACACAACCCCCATCAGGCTTTTGAGCAGGGTGGTCTTGCCCACGCCGTTGCGACCCAGCACCACGGTGACCTCGCCAGCACGCAGGCGCAAGTCGATGCCGCGCAAGATGTGCGAGCCGCCGTAGTGCTGGTGCAGCCCCTCCACGCTGAGCAACTCCTCAGCCTGCGCTGCGGTATGGGTGGCTTCATCGCCCAAGATAAACCTCCACCACCTTGTCCTCAGCCTGTACTTGGGCCATGGGGCCCTCAGCAATCACCGCCCCCTGGTGGAGCACGGTGACAGTGCGATGGGCACCGGCCAGCTTGGAGACAAAGGGCATGTCGTGCTCCACCACCACCAATGAGTGCCGGCCCTCAAGGCTGAGGAACAGCTCGGCGGTGCGCTCGGTCTCGGCGTCGGTCATCCCGGCCACGGGTTCATCCAGCAGCAGCAATTGCGGGTCCTGGGCGAGCAGCATGCCGATCTCCAGCCACTGCTTTTGCCCATGGCTGAGCAAGCCGGCGGCACTGTCGGCCAGCTCCCAAAGGTGCACTTGGATGAGCAACTCATCGATGCGGTCGCGCTGCGCGCCACTCAGGCGTGCGCGCACGGCGTGGCGGGCTCGGCGGTCGCCCTTGAGGGTCAACTCCAAGTTCTCTTGCACCGTCAGGGCTTCAAACACCGTGGGCTTTTGGAACTTGCGACCGATGCCAGCCTGCGCGATCTCGGGCTCGCTCATGGTGCGCAGGTTCAGGTTGCTGCCGAAGTACAGGCGCCCGCTGTCGGGGCGGGTCTTGCCAGTGATGCAGTCCATCAGCGTGGTTTTGCCAGCGCCATTGGGGCCAATGACGCAGCGCAGTTCGCCCAGACCTATCGTGAGCGACAAACCGTTCAAAGCTTTGAAGCCATCGAAGCTGACACGGAGGTCTTCGACATACAGGGCCACGCCTTGGTTGAACACCGGCTGGCCCCGGTGTGCCACCAGGTGCTGCATGCGAGCGCGGCTTTGCGCGCCAGCTTCCATCAGGTCGGGCGTCATGTGCGGTCCCTCTTCCGAAGCTTCAACACACCCATCAGGCCCACCAGTCCCTTGGGCAGGAACAAGGTGACCACGATGAACAAGCCGCCCAACACAAACAGCCAAACCTCGGGCATCCAGGCCGTGAACACCGACTTGCCCCCGTTGACAAAGAAGGCGCCCACGATGGGACCAATCAGCGTGCCACGACCGCCGACCGCCGCCCAAATGGCCATCTCGATGCTGGCCGCTGCGCTCATCTCGCTCGGGTTGATGATGCCCACTTGCGGCACATAGAGCACGCCAGCCAACGCGCACATCACGGCTGACAAGGTCCAGATGCTCAGCTTGTACGCAACGGGGTCGTATCCGCAAAAGCGCAGGCGCCCCTCTGCGTCGCGCACAGCGCGCAGGATGCGGCCGTACCGACTTTGGGTGATAGCCCGCGCCAACAAGAAACAGCCCAGCAGAGCCAATCCACTGGCAGCACAAAGGGCAGCACGCATCCCCGGCGTGTTGAGGGGCAAGCCACCCAGACGCTTGAAATCGGTGAAGCCGTTGTTGCCACCAAAGCCCGTCTCATTGCGGAAGAACAGCAGCATGGCCGCCACGGTGAGGGCCTGGGTGATGATGGACAGGTACACCCCTTGGATACGGCTGCGAAAAGCGAAGTAGCCAAACACATAGGCCAGCAAACCCGGCACAGCCAGCGCCAACAGCAGCTGCAGGGCCAGGCTGTCGCTCCAGGCCCAATGCCACGGCAGTTCCTGCCAGTTCAAAAACACCATGAAGTCGGGCAGGTCGCTCTGGTACTGGCCCTCGCGTCCGATTTGGCGCATCAGGTACATGCCCATGCCGTAGCCACCCAGCGCGAAGAACAGGCCGTGGCCCAGCGACAAGATGCCGGTGTAGCCCCACACCAGGTCGATGGCCAGCGCGCAGATGGCATAGCAAAGGAACTTGCCCAGCAGACCGACGTAAAAGTCGGGCATGTGAAGGGGGTGGCCCACGGGCAGCGCCAGGTGCAACAGTGGCACCATGACGCAGACGGCCAGCGTGGCCGCGGCAATGGCGGCCCACTGGGTGGGGGTGAACAGGCGCGGGGCGACGACGGGCCTCATTCCGCACTCCGGCCACGCAAGGCGAACAGGCCTTGGGGCTTCTTCTGGATGACCAGGATCAGGATCAACAGCAAGCCAATCTTGGCCAGCACGGCGCCCTGCCAGCCTTCAAGCAGCTTGCCCAGCACGCCCAGGCCTAAGGCGGCGTACACGGTACCGGCCAGCTGACCCACGCCACCCAGCACGACCACCATGAACGCGTCCACGATGTAGCTCTGGCCCAGGTCAGGCCCCACGTTGCCGACTTGGGCAAG
>CAZAIR010000026.1:0-18079 GCA_964485225.1 uncultured Burkholderiaceae bacterium | reverse complement strand
CACCGCGACAGCATCGCCCTCAACCCGCAGCTGTTTGCGCGCATCGACGGCCTGTACCAGCAGCGCCAGCGCTTGGGTTTGAAGCCTGACCAGATGCGCCTGCTGGAGCGCCGCCACCGCGACCTGCTGCGCGCCGGCGCCCAACTGCCGGCCGAGGCGCAAGCGCGGCTGCGCGCCATCAACGTGGAATTGTCCAAGCTGGGCACCGATTTCAACCAGCGTGTGCTGGCCGAGGTCAACGCCAGCGCCCTGGTGGTCGACAGTGCCGATGAACTCAAAGGCCTGACCGAAGCGCGGTTGGCTGCCGCCAAGCAGCCCGATGGCCGCTACCGCTTGGCCCTGCAAAACACCAGCGGGCAGCCGCTGTTGGCGCAACTGGCACACCGCCCCACCCGGCAGCGGCTGATGGAGGCCAGCCTGGCGCGCAACGCCCGGGGCACCGCACAAGACACCCTCACCGTCGTCAGCCAGGTGCTGCGCTTGCGGGCCGAGCGGGCCGCCTTGCTGGGCGCCCGCCACCACGCCGACGTGATCTTGCAAGACGAAACCGCCGGCAGCACCGCCACCGTGAACCGCCTGCTGGCGCAGCTGGCCCCGGCCGCCGTGGCGGCGGCCAAGCAAGAGGCCGCTGCCTTGCAAGCCCTGTTGCAGCAAGACGAGCCCGGCGCCACCTTGCAGCCCTGGGACTGGGCCTACTACGCCGAGAAGGAGCGCGCCCGCGCCTACGGCTACGACGAGGCGCAGCTACACCCTTACATGGAGCTGGGCAGCGTGCTGGAGCGCGGTGTGTTCCATGCCGCCACACAGCTGTTCGGCCTGACGTTCAAGCGCCGGCCCGACCTGCCGACCTACCACCCCGATGTGCAGGCTTGGGAGGTGTTCGCGCCCAACGGCCAAACACAAGCGCTGCTGTTGATCGACCTGTACGCCCGCCCCTCCAAGCGCGGCGGCGCCTGGGCCAACGCCTATGTGGGCCAAAGCCACTTGCTGGGCACGCGGGCGGTGGTGGGCAACCACATGAACATCCCCAAGCCGCCACCCGGGCAGCCCACTTTGCTGAGCTGGGACGAGGTCAACACCCTGTTCCACGAGTTCGGCCACAACCTGCACAGCCTGCTGAGCGACGTGCGCTACCCCAGCCAAGCTGGCACGGCGGTGCCGCGCGACTTTGTCGAGTTCCCCAGCCAGGTCTATGAAATGTGGATGACTTGGCCAAGCGTGATGGCGAACTTCGCGCGCCACCACGCCACCGGCCAGCCCATGCCCAAGGCGCTGGTCGACAAAGTGTTGGCCGCCAAGCGCTTCAACCAAGGCTTTGCCACCAGCGAATACCTGGCCGCCTCGCTCCTCGACCAAGCTCTGCACCAACTGCCCGCCAGCCAAGTGCCCGCACCTGAGCAGCTCCTGGGCTTCGAGGCCGCCGTGCTGCGCCAACACGGCTTTGACACCGTGCCGGTGCCGCCGCGCTACCGCACCGCTTACTTCAGCCACATCATGGGCGGCTACGCGGCCGGCTACTACGCCTACCTGTGGAGCGAGGTGCTGGACGCTACCGCGGTGGAGTGGATCGAGCGCCAAGGCGGACTGAACCGCGCCACGGGCGAACGGCTCAGAAGGCACCTGTTCGCCATCGGTGGCAGCCAAGACCCAATGGCCGCCTTCCGCGAACTGGTTCGGGGCGAGCCTGACTTGGGTGCCTACGTTCGGCGCAGGGGCTTGGTGCTCAAGCCCTGATCCTCAAGGCAGCCACGCATAACCCAGTGTTATGCGTGTACCTGCTTCCGTGAGCTCGGCCCCGGGCCATTCCCGGGGCGAGGGCCAGGCCCAGCATCCGCACAATCCGCGCATGCGCTTTGCCCTTCCGCTCACCCTCGCCGCCCTCCTGGGCTGTGCGGCCACGGACGCGGGCGCAGCGCCCAAGGCACTGCCCCTGGTTTACTGCGCCGACGCCAGCCCCGAGGGCTTTGACCCCGGCCTGTGGGACAGCAGCAGCACCAGCAACGCCACGCACCCGATGTTCCAGGGCTTGCTCGCCTTCCAGCGGGGTGGCACCGCGCTGGAAGCCTCGTTGGCCACCGCTTGGCAGGTCTCGCCCGATGCCCGCGTGTTCACCTTCACGCTGCGGCCGGGAGTGAACTTCCACACCACGCGGGACTTCAAGCCCAGCCGGCCCCTCAACGCCGACGACGTGCTGTTCACGTTCCGGCGCTTCATCGACCCCGAGCTGCCCTTCAACAAGGCGTTCCGGGCCACCTTCATCTACCCGCAAAACCTGGGGCTGGCCAAGGCGATCGAGCGCATTGAAAAGCTCGACGACATGACGGTGCGCTTCACGCTGCGCAAGCCCAACGTCACCTTCCTGAGCTACTTCGCGATGTCGTTCGCGAGCATCCAGTCGGCCGAGTACGGCGCTCAGCTGCTGGCCCGCGGCCAAGCGCACCTGATCAACAGCCGGCCGGTGGGCACCGGGCCCTTTCGCTTCCGCTCTTATGCCAAAGATGACGTGCTCCGCTTCGAGCCCCACCCTGCGTATTGGGGCACGGTGCAGCGCACGCCCAAGCTCATTTTTTCCATCAGCCGCGAGCCCAATGTCCGGGTGCAAAAGCTGCTGGCTGGCGAGTGCCACATCACCGCACCCATCCGCGATGTGGATGTCGACTCACTCAAGAACCGCAGCAACGTGGTGCTGATGAAAAAGCAGGCGCTGAACATCAGCTACTTGGCCTTCAACCTGCAGCGCGCGCCAGTGAACAACCGCTTGGTGCGCGAGGCACTGGACATCGCGGTGGACCGCAACGCGATCTTCAAGGCCTTGTTCCCGCGCGGCGACGCGACCCAGGCGGTGAGCGCCTTCCCACCCAGCATCCCCGGCTTCAACACCGAGCTGAAAAACGAGTTCAACCCGGCGCGCGCCAAGGCGCTGCTGGCGCAGGCCGGCTACCCGAATGGGTTCGAAATCGACCTTTGGGCCCTGCCCGTGGCCCGCCCCACCAACCCCAATGGCCAACTGATGGCGCAAATGATCCAGCAGGACTGGGCCCGGATTGGCGTCAAAGCCCCCATCAAGACCTACGAGTGGGGCGAGTACCTCAAGCGCGCCAACAAGGGCGAGCACTATGTGTACATGAGCGGTTGGAGCGGCGAAACCGGCGATGCCGACGACTTCCTGAGCCCCAACCTCACCTGCGCAGCCAACCCCAGTGGCGTCAAGTTTTGCAACGCCGAGTTCGATCGGCTAGTCAACGAAGCCCGCACCATCAGTGACACGGCGCGCCGCTTGGCGCTGTACAAAGAAGCCCAGGTGGTGTTCAAGCGCGAGCGGCCTTGGATCACCATGGCGCACAGCACCATCTACATCCCGGTGCGCAAAGACGTGAAAGGTTTTGTGATGGCGCCCAACGGCAGCGTGGACTTCGAGAACGTGGTGCGCGAATGAACGACATGCGGCAGCAGGGCGAAGCCTGGGGGCCTACATGCGCCTGAGGCACATCGAGGTCTTCCACGCCATCATGCAGGCGGGTTCCATCAGCGGCGCGGCGCAGCTGCTGCACATCTCGCAGCCGGCCGTCACCAAGGTGCTGCAGCACGCCGAGCTGCAACTGGGCATGGCCCTGTTCGACCGCGTGCGCGGCAAGCTGTTCCCCACGCCCGAGGCGCGGCGCCTGTACGTCGAGATCGACAAGCTGAACCGCGATCTGGTCGCCATCCGCCGCTTGGCGGTGACCTTGCGCGCGGGCGAGCAAGAAGTGCTGCGGGTGATGGCCACACCGGCACTGGGTGCCTCGCTGCTGCCGGGTGCGATGACCCTGTGGGCCAAGGCCTTCCCCGACAGCCGCTGCACGCTGAGCACCAACCACACCAAGGAAATCGTCAGCGCCTTGCTGCTCGGCGAAGCCGACCTGGCGCTGAGCCTGCAAGACCCTCACCACCCCGGCATCAGTGCCGAGGTGCTGGCCAGCGCGCCGATGATGGCTTTGTGCCCGCTCAAGGGCGTGGAGGCGCGACTCGACGGCCCCCTGCCGGTGGCCGACATCAAGAGCGAATTGATCGCCATGGTGGAAGAAGACCCATTGGGCGCCCAGGTGATGGCCGCTTTTGGCGCACACGGCATGCAGCCCACCAGCCGCATCACGGTGCAGACCTACCAACTGGCGCGCTCGCTGGTGGAGGCCGGCTTGGGGCTGAGCGTGGTCGACCCCTTCACGGCCACCATGGCCGACCGCAAACTGGTGCGCGTTCGCCCGCTCAAGCCCAGCATCCCGGTGCACCTTTACCTGCTTACCGCCACCAAAGCGCCGCTGCCGCAAGTCGGGCGCAAACTGGTCAAGATGCTGGGCGACACCACCAAACTGGCCCTGGCCTCGATCAGCGCATGAACGGTATCGCCTGCGAGGCCATTGGCAGCCACCCCGACTTTTGCGCGCTCAGCACCCTGCCCGGCATTGCCGTGGACCTGCGCTACGCCACGCCCAACAACTTTGTGAACCGCGACGTGTACGGCACGCTGGACTGTGCCTACCTGCGCCGCGAGGCCGCCAGCGCGCTGCTGCGTGCCGCAGCCTGGCTGCAGGCCCACCGCCCCGGCTACCGGCTATTGGTGCTGGACGCCTTGCGCCCCCAGCGCGTGCAAGAAACCTTGTATGCCGAGCTGGCCGGCACGCCGCTGGTGCAGTACCTGGCACACCCTGAACGCGGCTCCATCCACAGCTACGGCATGGCCGTGGACCTGACCCTGCTGGACCCCGCCGGCCACGAAGTTGACATGGGCAGCGGCTTTGACGAGATGAGCGCCCTCTCCCACCCCGAGTTCGAGGCCGAGCACCTGGCACTGGGCCTACTGAAGCCCGCGCACCTGGCCGAGCGCGGCTGGCTGCGCCGCGCGCTGCGCGAGGCCGATTTCCACGGCATCGCCAGCGAGTGGTGGCACTTTGACTTTGGCGACCGCAACTTGGTGCGGCGCGACTTTCCCCGCGTCTTATGAAGGACACACCCGCCCACTTCGGGCAGCGCCGCGCCCTCCTCAGCGGCCTCGGCGGCATGGCTGTGGCGCCCTTTGCCGCCGCCAGCACGCCGGGCGCCAGCACTCCCAGCCTGCTGCTGGCACCGCGTTTGAAGGCCGGCGACACCATCGCCCTCATCAGCCCCGCCAACGCCACCCCCGAGCGCGAGCCGTTCGCGATCGCCATCGAATCTCTGCAAGCCCTGGGCTTCAAGGTTCAGGTCGGCGCCAACGCCCGTGCCCGCTGGGGCCACTTTGCAGGCACCGACGCCCAACGCGCGTCTGACGTGAACGCCGCCTTCGCCGACCCCGGTGTGCAGGGCGTGATGGCCTTGACCGGCGGCAGCGGTGGCACCCGCATCCTGCCCTTGGTGGACTACGCGCAAATCCGCCGCAGTCCCAAGTTTTTCGGTGGCTTCTCGGACCTGACAGCCCTCGTCAACGCCATCCACCAGCAGACCGGGCTGGTCACTTTCCACAGCCCCATGGCCGGCAGTGAATGGAACGCCTTCAGCGTGCAGCACTTCAAGGCCCTGGTGATGCAAGGCATGGCACCGACCTTGAGCAACCCCCAAGGCCCGGCCGAGCTGGGCGACAGCCTGGTGCAAACGCAGTGGCGCACCAGCACCTTGACGCCGGGCCGCGCCCAGGGCCGTTTGGTAGGGGGCAACTTGTCAGTGCTGGCCGCCATGGCCGGCAGCCGCTACTGGCCCGACTTCAAGGGCGCGATCCTGTTCCTGGAAGACGTGAACGAGTACATCTACCGCGTGGATCGCATGATGAGCACGCTGCGCCTGACCGGCGCTTTGAGCCAGGTGGCAGGCGTGGTGCTGGGCCAGTTCACCAAGTGCGAGCCGGGCGATGGCTTTGGCACCCTGACGCTGGACGAAGTGTTCGACGACTACCTGCGCCCGCTGGGCGTGCCGGTGTACCGCGGCGCCATGATCGGCCACATCAGGCGCAAGTTCACTTTGCCCGTGGGCGCGCTGGCGGAGATGGATGCCGACGCCCGCACGCTGCGCCTGCTGGGGCCCAGCGTGCGCTAGGGCCTGTTCAAGTGCAGTTCAGGTAATCGACGATGGCCGAGGTGGCGGCCGAGTCGAGATTGAGCAGCACCATGCCGATCTGGAAGCCGCCACTGCGGCTGCTGTAGACGCTGTGTGCCACCTTGCCGGTGACCTCGACCTGTCGGGCCCCGCCCGACGAATTCGGCAAGGTCAACACCACGCGGCAGATCAAGCCACGCGGCGGGTTGGCTGCAGCCACGATGCCCAAGCCACCCATGCTGATGTCGGCCGTGCGCACTTCGAAACCAGGATGACCGGGCAGCAACAGCGTGGCGTTGGTGCGCAGGATGCGCCGCTCATGCTGTCGCTTTTCTCGGGGGGCGGGAACGAGGCTCATGGCGCCGAACTGTGCACACTTTCGCCTGATCTTGCAGCCTATCTCAGGGGCGATCGCGGGGATTTTGGTGCGTCAAACCGCACAGCCCCCCGCGAACTGTTGCCAAGTAACGCTGGCGCCCGAGAACAAATTGGCGACTCAGCGCAGCGCCATCAGCGGGGTCTGGGCGGGTGCAGCGGAGCGGCCGGCCAGCCAGTCGCGCAACGCAGCCAAAACCGCCTCGTGATAACCAAAAGTCAACAAGGCCGGCGCGGCGCAGTCCAGCGCCAGCAAAGGGTTCCACAGCACCAGGTGCAAGTCAACCGGCCAGTCGGCCAACGGCGCGGGGTAGCGCTTGCGCGGGGTGGAGACCAGGATGTTGCAGCGCCCATCGCGCGGGATGTCTCGGGGGTCCAGCTGGCGCAAGTCCGGCACCCACAGCCATTCAATGTCGGCCTCAGCAGGCCACAGGCTTTGCACGCCCTCGGCACTCAAGCCCGCTTCGCTGACACCCGTGCCGGCCACCGCGCGCTGCGCAATCACCCGCAGCGGGCCTTGCGGCGCCACCGCGCCCCGCAACGCGCACAGGCTTCGCGCTGCAGCCTCGCGCACGGCGCGCTCATCGGCCTCGCGCTGCGCCGGAACGTACGCCCGGGGCTCGGCCGGGAAAGCGGCCACCAGGGCATCCACGCGCTGCACGGCGCGCTGGGCAGCCTCGATCGGCAAAGCGCCCGTTTGCAAGGCCGTGGTGATGGCCTCCAGCGCCGCGCGCTGCTCGACCGCACTGCCCTGGGCCAGCACCAAATCAGCACCCGCTTGCAGGGCGAGCACGGCGGCGCGGGCATGGCCCCAGCGCTGCTTGATGGCGTCCATCATCAGCGCGTCAGTGATGACCACACCGCCATAGCCCATCTCGCCCCGCAGCACCCCGTTGAGCCATTGCGGCGACAAGGTGGCCGGCAGCTCGGCGTCCAGCTGCGGGTAGACGATGTGGGCCGTCATCACCGCCGGTGCATCCGGCACCAGCGCGGCAAAGGGACGCAACTCGAGTGCACGCAGCTCGGCCATCGATTTGTCGACCACCGGCAGCGCGTGGTGGCTGTCGGTGTGGGTATCGCCATGGCCGGGAAAGTGCTTCACGCAGCAGGCCACGCCCTCGCTGTGGCTGCCTTGCAGCCAAGCCCGCGCCAAGGTGGCCACGGTGTCGGGCTGGTCGCCAAAGCTGCGCTCGGCAATCACCGGGTTGGCCGGGTTGTTGTTGAGGTCGAGCACCGGCGCAAAGTTCCAATTCAAGCCCAGGTGACGCAGCGAACGCGCGACCACCGCGCCCATCTCGCGCGCCAGCTCCTGGCTGCCCACCGCGCCCAGCGCCATGGCCGAGGGTGCTACCGGTACAAAGGTGGCGCGGCTCACCGGGCCGCCTTCTTGGTCGATGGCCAGCAAAGCCTGCGGACCGAAGCGCTGGCGCAGCGCAGCGCACAAAGCCTGGGTGCCGGCCTCGCCATCGAGGTTGCGGCGGAACAAGCAGGCGGCGCGCACCGGGTAATCGGCCAACAGTGCGTCGGTGTCGGCATCGACGCCCAAGCCGGGCAGATCGATCATCACCAACCGGGCGGCCAGCGCGCGGGCGGCAGGCAGGGGCAAGCTCATGACCTCGCCCTCAAGCCGCTTGGGTCTCACCCAGGCGCGCGCGGGTGGCCAAAGCGTGCACCGCCTGCGGGTGCTGGGGCTTGAGCGTGTGATCGCTCCACACCTGGCGCCAACGCCGCGCGCCGGGTGTGCCATTCCACAGGCCCAGTGCATGGCGCATGGCATGGGCCCAAGGCGTGCCGCGCTGGTGCAACTGCCCGAGGTGCTCGATCCAGGCCGCCTCCACGCTCTCGCGGCTGCGCGCTTCGGGCACTGCACCGAAGAAGCGCGCATCCCAGCCGGCCATCAGCCAGGGCTCGTGGTAGGCCTGCCGGCCCACCATCACACCGTCCACGTGGTCCAGCTGTTCGGCAATCGCCGCGTCGTCCTTCAGGCCGCCGTTGATGGCGATGGTGAGCTGCGGAAACTCCTGCTTCAGCTGGTGCACCAGCGCGTAGCGCAGCGGCGGGATCTCGCGGTTGTCCTTGGGGCTCAAGCCATCCAACCACGCATTGCGCGCGTGCACGATGAACACCTCGCAGCCAGCAGCGGCCACGGTGCCGACAAAGTCGCTCACGAAGCTGTAGCTCTCTTGGCGGTCGATGCCGATGCGGTGCTTGACGGTCACGGGCAGCGAGGTGGCGTCGCGCATCGCCTTCACACAGTCGGCCACCAGCTGCGGCTCGCCCATCAAGCACGCACCAAAGGCGCCGCGCTGCACGCGCGGGCTGGGGCAGCCGCAGTTGAGGTTGACCTCGTCGTAGCCCCAGTCTTGGGCCAGCTTGGCGCAGGCGGCCAGGTCAGCGGGCTCGCTGCCGCCCAATTGAAGCGCCAACGGCTGCTCCACCGCGTCAAACGCCAGGTGGCGCGGCACGTCGCCGTGCAGCAAGGCGCCGGTGGTCACCATCTCGGTGTAGAGCCGGGTGTGGCGGGTGATGAGGCGATGGAACACACGGCAGTGCCGATCGGTCCAGTCCATCATCGGCGCCACGGACAGGCGCCAAGGGGAGTGCGGGGTCATGGGAAGCGCCACAAATGAAGCCCGCGATTATCCGAAGTGCCAGCCTCCAACAGCCGGGCGCCCTCAGCGCTGGGCCATCAATTCCTGCACATGACGAACAGGCACGGCGTAGCTGATGCCCGTGGGATTGCTCAAGGCAGCCTCGCGCGAGCCTTTGGTCAGCACCATGTTGAGCACGCCGATCACCTGGCCAGAAGCCATATCGAACAGCGGCCCGCCGCTGTTGCCGGGGTAGGCGGTGGCGTCGAGCTGAAAGATCTCGAACGGCCCTTCGCGGATGGCGCGCACCGCCCGCGGGCTCAAGCCCTGGCTGCTGCCCTGTGGCAGGGTGATGGCGGTGATGGCCGCCAGCACGCCGCGATGCACCACGTGCGAGAAGCCAAGCACCCCGCCAACCGGGAACCCGATCAGCGCAACATCTGCACCCTGACGCGCCACCTCCGGGCCAGCCAGGGTGAGGGCCGGCACCGCGGCCCCACTGATGCGCAAGTGCGCAAGGTCTTGGGCGCGCGCGCTGTTCACCAGGGTGACTTCGCGCGCCTCCCACACCTGGCCGCCGCGCCACACGCGCACCTCCAGGCGACGTTCGGCCGGCATCTCGCCCGGCTCGGGCAGCACATGGGCGTTGGTGATCACGTCCAAGCCGTCGCCCACCACGAAGCCCGTGCCTCGGAACTGGAACCGCGGCGCATCCGTCATCGAGAACGTACCCACCAAGACCACCGACGGCTTGGCCCGAGCAACCAGATCCGGCAGCCCCTGGGCCCACAACGGTGCACTGGCACACGGGATGCCGAGTGCCAGCATGGCTTTTAACAACGTGCGGCGCTGCGGCAACGGCGATGTGAAGGGCATGGCGTCTCGGACTTGGGGGCCACGGTGGTGAGGGACCCGCGGGGGGGCGGGTCGGTGCCAGCGGCTCAGAGTTTGCTGAGCAACTCCTTGACTTCAGCCTGACCACCATAGGCCGTGCCCAACTTGGCCACGGCATTCAGCTCGTCACGCGCTTTGTCGTTCTGCTTGTCGGCCATGAACCGCCGTGCCAGGGCCACGCGACGGCTGGGGTTGTTGGGCTCCAACGAAACAGCCTGGCGCTGCTTCTCAATCGCCTCCGTGTGCTGACCAGCAGCCGACAAAGCCGCCGCCAGGGTGTCCACCATCGCGCTGTTGTTCGGGCGCGAGGCCACGGCCTTGCGCGCCAACTCGATGGAGCCTTTGGTGTCGCCTTGCTGCAGCAGCACCCAGGCGAGGTTGTTCTGCACAGCAGGGTCGCCAGGTAGCAACTTGAGCACCTGCTCGTAACGCGCCCGCGCCTGCGCCCACTCCCCTTTGTGCAACGCCAAGTCGCCCAAGTAGCTGAGGAACTGCGGATCGTTGGGTCGGTCTTTGAGCCATTGATCGGCCATGGCTTGCGCCTCGGCCGTCTTGTTGGCACCGTACAGCGCCCGGTGGTACTTGGCCGGCAACACCGGCGAATTGGCGCCCAAGGCCGCTGCACGCTTGTAAGCGGCTGCGGCTGCGCTCCACTCCGACTGCGACGACTCCAGATCGCCCTCGAGGATGAATCCAAAGGCTTCCAAGCCGCGTTGCGCTTGGATGTCCTTGACCAGCTTGCGCGCACCCACCACGTTGCCGAGCTCAGTTTCCAGCGCCACCTGCATGCGCAGGGCATCGGCGTTGGCAGGCGCCAGGGCCAGGGCTTTGCGCGCGGTGGTCAAGGCCCCGCGCAAGTTCTTGGAGGCGACCTCCGCCTCAGCCAAACGAACCAACGCATCGGCCGAGCGTGGGCGCAGGCTGACCAACTCGGTCATGGACTTCATGGCCTGGTTGATGTCACCCCGCTGCAATTGCAAGCGCCCGAGCTGCTCCACCAACTCGGCCTCACCCGGCATCGCCGCCACCGCATCTTGGGCCGAGCTGAGGGCCAGCTGGGTGTTGCCCTGCGCCTCCAACAGGCGCACCAAGGCCACGCGCACGCGGGGCACTTTGGGATGCTGTTTGACCAAATCCTCGGCCACCGGCACCAAGGTGGCAGGAGCTTCACCCGTGGCTTGGCGCGACTGCAGCCAAGCCAGTTGCGCAACCGGGTTCTTGGGGTCCGCCTTGGCCACGCCCGCAAAGCGAGCGACCGCCGCCTCGGGCCGCTTCGAAGCCAAGTCGACCTTGGCCAACTGCACAGCGGCGGCGAGGTTCTTGGGGTCGCGCTTGAGAGACTCTTCCCAGGCCAGCAACGCTTTCGGGATGTCACCCTGCATCTGAAAAACCTGGCCGCGCATGTTGCTGGCGGCAGGGTTGTTCGGCTGCTTTTTCTCGAAGCCGTCAATCGCCTTGAGCGCACCGGCGAAGTCGCCCTTGCGGGTCAGCGTGCCCACCAGGGCCAAGTCGGCATACGGACTGTCGGAGTTGTCGGCGAGGTCGCGCAATTGCTCCAGGCCACGAGCCTCCTGACCGCCCATGACTTGGCTCAGGGCCACCATGGTGCGGCTGCGCCCGTCCTGAGGATCAAGCTCGGCGGCGCGTTTGAACTGTTCCTCGGCCTTCCGGGCTTGCCCCATCTGCGCATAAGCATCACCAGCGATGGCGTGAGCACGGGAGATGCGCGTGTCGCCTTCCAGCAGCGGCTGGATGGTTTGCAGGGCGCGTGAGGGATCGGCCAATCGCAACTGCGTTTGCGCCAGTAGCAAGCGCACGCGGCGGTTGTCGCCAGGCAAGGTCATCGCCTTGGAAAGGTGGGTTTCGGCTTGCAGGTCGCGGCCGCGCAGCAGCTCGATCTGGGCGGCCAGCAACAGCACGCGGGAGTCGTCGCCGGCCACCTTCAGCACCTGCTGGATGCTTTCAAAGGCGCTTTCGATTTGTCCGCGCTCCAGCGCAATAGCTGCTGCGTAGTAGCGCACGGCCGGGATGTTGCCGAACTGCTTGGTCATGGCCTGCAAGCGCTTGTCGGCGGCGTCGATCTCGCGTTGCCCCATCAACGCCTGCAACAGCGCTTGGTGGGCATTGAGATCGCGCGGGGCCACGTCCACGCTTTTCTCGAAAGCGGCACGCGCGCCGGCGGCATCGTTCTTGGCCGCACTCAGCAACACACCTTTGAAGCGCCAGGCTTCACTGTCGTTCGGTGCCGTCTTGAGCACCGTTTCCAGCGTGGCCAAGGCTTCATCAGTCTGACGTTCCAGCGCCTGCAAGCGGGCCCGCACCAGCAAGGCGCCAGGGTGACCGGGCTTGAGACGCAGCGCATCCTCGACCGCCTTTTTCGACTCGTCGGCCTTGCCCATGGCACCGTGAGCCTGGGCCAACACGGTCAGCAAGGCGGCCTGCGCGTCGGCATCCTTGAGCTGCACGTCTTCGAACTTCTGCAGCACGCTGCGAGGCTCGCGGCTGGTCAGCATCGCCCGGGCCTGCAGCGGCACCAGTTGGTTGGGGTCGAACGCGGCTTCCTCGGCTTTGTTGAACTCCACCAGTGCGTTGGTCACGTCGCCCGCCTCTAGCAACACCTTGCCAAGGGCAAAACGCAGCTCGCCGTTGCGAGGCTGCTCCGACAACGCGTTCTTCAGATGGATGGTGGCGGTCTTGGTGTCGCCCTTGGCCATCGCCTCGTTCGCCGCCGCCAGCAAAGCCTCCGGGCTTTTCTGGCCGCAAGCGGCCAAGCTCATCACCAACACAGCAGCACTCAAGCTTTTGGCCAAGGCGGCCGTTTCACGCAGTTTCATCACGGTGTCCTGGGTAAGACCGAAAAGTAAAAACAGGTGCGCGCGGCACCGTCATTTGATCTGCAGCTTGGTCATCAAATCATAGAGTGTGGGCCTGCTGACCCCGAGCAGTTCGGCGGCCCGCACGATGTTGCCGTCGACCCGCGCCAGCGCCGTGACCACCGCGCTGCGCTCAGCTTTTTCACGAGCAGTGCGCAAGTCGAGCACCGCCTCGGGCTGGCCCTGTGTCGGGTCGGCACGCATGCCCAAATCGGCGGCAGTGATCCGATCGTCATCGGCCATGATCGTGGCGCGCTTGATGATGTTTTGAAGCTCACGCACATTGCCAGGCCAACGGTGCGCTTCCAGAGCACGGATGGCGTCGTCACTCAGGCAAAGACCTTTGCGGCGCTGCTCGGCGGCGAAACGCTTGACGAAAGCATGCGCTAGCAAAACGGCATCCCCCTCACGATCGCGCAGCGGCGGGATCTCGATCACGATTTCAGCCAAGCGGTAGTACAAGTCTTCGCGGAAGCGGCCCTCGGCGATCAACTGCTGAATGTTCTGGTGCGTGGCGCCCACCACCCTCACATCCACCGCAATCTCTTGGCGGCCGCCCAACCGCTCAATCGAGCGCTCTTGCAAAAAGCGGAGCAACTTGGCTTGCAGGGCCATCGGCAAATCGCCGATTTCATCCAGCATCAAAGTGCCACCGTGGGCCAATTCGATCTTGCCGGGAGTGGCCTTCACCGCGCCCGTGAAGGCGCCTTTCTCGTGGCCAAACAGCTCACTCTCGAGCAAGGCTTCGGGGATGGCCGCGCAGTTGATCGCCACAAATCGTCCGCCGCGCTTGGCGGCGTCATGCAGGCCCTGGGCCAACACCTCTTTACCGGTGCCGCTTTCACCCAGCAACAGCACCGTCGCGTCAGCGCGGGCCACTTTCTCGATGGTCCGGCACACACGCTGCATGGCGGGGTCACGCGTCAACAACTGACCCAGCGCACCGGTGGCTGTGGCCACCAGGCGGCGGTTCTCATCCTGCAGTTCACGCAAGCGCATGGCGCGCTCCACGCACAGTGAAAGCACATCGCCATCTACCGGCTTGGCCAAGAAGTCGTAGGCGCCCAAACGGATCGCACGCAAGGCGTTGGTCTGATCGTTCTGGCCGGTGAGCACGATCACCTTCACATACGGATCGATCTCCAACAACGCTTCCAACAGCTTGAAACCCTCGGTCGTGCCGTCTTGATCGGGCGGCAGACCCAAGTCCATCGTGACCACCGGCGTTGGCGAGCGACGGAACTGCGTCAGCGCACTGGGAGCATCGGCGGCCGCGACCGACTCAAATCGGTCCAACGACCACTTAAGCTGGCGTTGCAGGGCCATATCGTCTTCAACGATCAAGAGGCTGGGACTGCGCGATTCCGACATGCAAAGAGGCCTTCGAGAAAAAGAACTGCCGCCACTCAGCCCGGGGAGTGGGAATGGAACAGCGGCAACAAAAAGGTAATGCGCGTGCCCTGCTGCGGCGCACTGTCCACCTCCATCTTGCCGCCCAACTCACGAACATACTGCAGGCTCTCAAAGGCGCCGATGCCCATGCCGTGCGTCTTGGTGCTTTGGAAGGGTTTGAACAGACGCTCCTGCACAAACTCCGGGCTCATCCCAACGCCATCGTCCTTCACTTGCACGCGGGCATACGAACCCACCACATCCAGCGTGAGCGTAACGGGCTGATCCTCGGCCGAAGCGTCAAAGGCGTTCTGCACGGCGTGGCCGATCACGCGCTCCACCCGCTCTTCGATACCGCGCGTTTCCACGCCTTCTCGCAAGCGCAAACGCAGCTCCCGGCCGCGCTGCTTGACGCTCGTCTGCAAGCGTTGGGCGATGGCGTTAAGCGACACCCCACTGGACACACCGGCGGGCCGCGCGCCTTCGCGCAGTTGCAGCATCAGCTGCCGCATCTTCTCGAGCGCATGGCGCACGGTCTCGTCCATGTCGCGGCGGAACTCGGGGTTGTCGCCATGGCGCTCAGCGTTCTTGATCATCAACGACAGCTGCGTCACGATGTTCTTGAGGTCATGCACAACAAAGGCCGACATGCGGTTGAAGGCCTCAAACTTGCGCGCCTCCATCAATTGCTCGCTAGCCTCTAACAGCGCCAAGGTACCCGCGGCCTGTGAAGACGCCGTTTTCAGCAGGTCACGCACCTCCCAGTCCAAACCAATCGGCGTACGGGGCTGAGCCAAGACCACCGCGCCGTGCAGTTGCTCCCCCACCACCAGCGGAATCAGCAGCCACGCCGCTTGGTCGGCCATCAGCCAGTCTGCTGGCTGCACCCCATTGGGGCGCACTTCGCTGCGCCACTCGTTCAGGTCAGCAATCCATGCTCGCGTCGCCAAGTCTTGCAAACAGCCCTCGATGGGCAGTCCCAAGCCTGATCGCTCGAAATTCCAGTGAGCCACCTGCACCAACTGGGTCTCATCACCGCGCCGCAACCACAAACCACCCGCGGGGCTCTCAACCATGCCAGCCAACGAGCGAACCACCGACTCCCCTAACCCCTCTGGTCCACCGCGAGGCGTTAGCGCTGCCGTGAAACGCAACCACTCGGCCCGGTAGTCGTAGCGGTACTGGAAGAAGGATTTGCTGATCCAAACCCGCAACTTGGCCCGCACGGCTCCGGAAAGCACCACCACTGCCACGAGCATCAGGGCCAGGACAGACAGCAGTACCTGCACCGTTGCGCCCCACTCGCCCCCGGTGTAGCGCACCCAATACCCAATGGCTGCGACCGCCAGCAAGAAGCAACCGCTCAGCAGCAAGGTCGCTGAATGGAACACAAGGCTGCGCGACATATGCAGTGAAGCCATCAAGGCTGCACCGCGGCCCAAGCCCACCGCCAGCAACGGCACGCCCAGCGCCGCCACCATCGGCCGCAACAACGTGGCCTGCGGATCAGGCTGGCGCAGCAACAAAGTCTGGGTGAACAGGTAAAGATCGAAGCCGAACATCACCACCAAGCCCAGGCACAAGGGCTTGGCGTTCCAGCGGCGATCGTTGGCCGCATTGCGATACACCTGCTCGATCAAAACCAAGCCGACCAAAGCCAGGGTCAAGCCAGACGCCGCATAGACAACCACCTGGTCTTGACGCGACCAAGTTCCCATCGCCACCGAACCCAATCCCAGCGTGGCGGCCAGCGCAATGCCGCCAGATATCCAAGCAAACGGGGGCCATCCCCGACGCACCTCGCCGCCCAACAGCAGCAGCAACAAACCCACCCAAGAGAGGCCGCGCAAGGCGTCCAGCCACGCCACGGCTTCATCGATCAGCCACTGTGGCCAAGCCACCAGAGCCGCGACGCCGAAACACCAAAGAACCGAACAGCCAATCGCCAGCAACGCACACAGGTGTGCCCAAGGCGAGCCCCCAACCGGCCAAAGCGAACGCCGCAGCGCCGCCCAAACCCAGAGGCCGCTGAACATCAACCCGGCCAAACCGGCGAGCGCAAGGGCAAGGGTCATCTGCGATGGAGCTTCGATTGGCGAGGTTCAAGACCGCTCAGCGCGGCAGCGATCAAACAAAAACCCGGGACAGCGCCCGGGTCATGTGGCAGGGGCACATGCCCCGGCATCCGGCGACTCAGCGAGCGCCTCGACCTGTCAACACCACAGCCACGGTTTCAATCAGCACCAAGATGTCGAGGAACAAGCTGTGGTTCTTGACGTAGTACAGGTCGTATTGGAGCTTGGCTGCCGCGTCTTCCACGGTGGCGCCATATTCATACTTGACCTGTGCCCAGCCAGTCACCCCGGGCTTGACGCTGTGGCGCACTGCAAAGTACGGGATCTTGGCAACCAACTGATCAACAAAGAACTGACGCTCAGGACGTGGGCCCACCAAACTCATCTCGCCAGTGAACACATTGAACAGCTGTGGCAATTCATCGATGCGCGTGCGGCGGATGAACTTGCCCACGCGCGTCACGCGGTCGTCGTCTTTGGTCGCCCAGCGGGGCTTGCCATCCTTCTCTGCGTCCTGACGCATGCTGCGGAACTTGGTCACCATGAACGGGCGACCATGCAACCCAACCCGCTCCTGCCGGTAGAACAGGGGCCCGCGCGACTCCAGCTTCACCGCGATGGCCGCCAACACCATCAGCGGCGCCGTCGCGATCAGCAGCACCGCCGAGCAAATCAAATCGAACAGGCGCTTGACGGCTGCGCGGCCTTGACCTTGATTGAAACCGTCGCCAAACACCAGCCAGCCGGGATTGACATGCTTCAGGCTGATTTGATGCAGGTTCTTCTCAAAGTGCGTGGCGATATCGACAACACGGATGCCATCGACCTTGCAATCCAGCAGCTCTCGCAGTGGCATGTTGCCGCCGCGACGCTCCGACAGCGCCACCACGATCTCATCCACGCCCAGATTCAACGCCGTCTCGCCCAGAGACTGGGTTGTCGCCACACAGTCCTCGGACGGCACCGCCACTTCCGTTTCCGACGCGCCCTGGAAGAAGCCCACGATTTGCGCCATCGGGTCGGCTTCACGCAGGCTCTTGGCCACAGACAAGGCCACGGGCCCCGCACCCAAGATCAAGATGCGGCTGCGGCCATGTGCGGGGTCGGCCACGTGCGCTGCATACGCTCGGTGCAAGACCACCGCGGCCACCGCGGCCATGGCAGCAGTGGTGAGCACAGTGCGGTCCGCCGGACCAGCGGGCAACCAAGCAAAAATCAAGTAAGCGATCGGCAGAGCGACCAACAGCGCACCGATGCCACGCGCACAGATTTCGGTCAGGCTGCGCTTTGGAACAGTTTGGTACAGACCTGAGGCACTGTTCACCACGAACATCACACCTGCCAGGGACAGCCCGTGCGCAACCGCGAGGGGCAACCGAGCCGCTTCACCGACCGCCAGCGCCGCCATCAGCAGCACTGAAACGATCATGCCCACGTCAAACGCAATCTGAAGCATTGCCCGCTTCTGAAGATAGTGATTGAAGATGCGCACCATGTGGAGTTCCTGAAAGAGACGGGCTCACGCTCACCAAATGGCAGCGTCAAAGCGGTCTCACGCTTTCCGTGTCGGCATGATGCCTTTGGCAACATTCTTTGGTAGCCCCCCGTTTAGGTGGCACCAGGCCCGCAAAACATCGCAGCCGGCAGCTTTGGCGTGCTGAGTTCACGCGAAAGCTGCCGGAAAAGAAAAGGCCCGCCGAAGCGGGCCTTGGTTTGCAGAGTTGGCCGGCCTGTTAGCGGATCACTGCCAATTCCGAGCGAGCACCAGCCTTGTAGGTGTAAAGCGTCAGTGCACCGTTCTTGATGTCGCCCTTTTGGTCGAACCCGATGGTGC
>CAZAIR010000025.1:0-18299 GCA_964485225.1 uncultured Burkholderiaceae bacterium | reverse complement strand
TGCGCCTGCTGCAAGCGCAAATCCACCCGCACTTCGTGTTCAACACCCTGGCCACCCTGCAGCACTGGGTGGACAAACGCGACGAGCGCGCTGGCCCCTTGCTGCGCGAGCTGACCGGCTTCCTGCGCAGCAGCACCGAGATGCTGGGCCGCAGCAGCGTGCCCTTGAAGGACGAGGTGCAGGCCGTGCAGCACTACCTCGCCATCCTGCAAGCCCGGCTGGGTGCCCGGCTGCAGTTCTCGATCGACATCGACCCCCACATCGCCTCCGAAGCGCTGCCTCCAGGCCTGCTGCTCACCCTGGTCGAGAACGCCATCGAACACGGGCTGGAGCCCAAGATCGGCGGCGGCAGCCTGCAGGTGCAAGCGCAGCGCACCGCGGCTGGCGACTGGTCGCTGCAAGTGGACGACGACGGCGTGGGCTTGAGCCCCAACGCGCAAGACGATGTGGGCCTGGGCAACCTGCGCCAGCGCCTGCGCCACCACTTCGGCCCGCGGGCACAGTTCAGCCTGAGCGCCCGCGCCCAAGGCGGCACCCGCGCCCAGATCCACTTCCAACCGGAGCGCGCATGAACCCCACCAAGCCCCGCATCCTCATCGCCGACGACGAAGCCGCCCCGCGCGAGCAACTGGCCGAAGCCCTGGCGGCTGCCTGGCCCGAGGCCGAGATCGTGGCCCTGGCCGAACACGGTGTGGACGCCTGGGATGCCTGGCTGGCCCACGAGCCCGACGCCGCCTTCCTCGATATCCGCATGCCCGGCCTGAGCGGCATCGAGGTGGCCCAGCGCATCGCCGGGCGTTGCCCGGTGGTGTTCGTCACGGCCTACGGCGACCACGCCTTGTCGGCCTTCGAGGCCGGCGCGGTTGACTACCTCGTCAAGCCTGTCGACCCCCAGCGTCTGGCCCAGGCCGTGTCCCGCGTGCGCGAACGCCTGCGTCAACCCGCCCCGCCCGACCAAGCCCAGGCCCTGCAAGCCCTGCTGGCCCAACTGGCCCCGCAGCGCCCCGCACAGCCTGAGACGTTGCAAGCCAGCGTGGGCAAAGAAGTGCGCTTGATCCGCTTGGATGAAGTCATCTACCTGGAAGCTGACACCCGCTACACGCGGGTTGTGTACCGCAGCGAAGGCGCGCAGCTCGACGCCCTGCTGCGCACGCCGCTGAAAGAGCTGCTGGCGGTGCTCGACCCGGTGCAGTTCGTGCAGGTGCACCGCTCGGTGATCGTGGCGCAGCGGCACATCCTGTCGGCGGTGCGGCATGACGACGGGAACATGAGTTTGAAGTTGCGGCAGTGTGGGGATGTGTTGCCGGTTTCGCGGGCGTTTCAGGGGTTGTTTAAGGGGCAGTGAGGGGCTTTTACTCGTTCGCCCGCGGGCTCTTACTCAAACCACCGAACCCACATCGCGAACCACCCGGCCGCGCACCACCCTCAGATCGCCGACGGATCCACGTCAATCGCCCATCGCGCCAAACCCTTGAACTGCCTACGCAGCCCATGCAGGCTAGGCAACCAATCGCTCAGCACCCGCTGCAAGGGCGGCCGCTGCGGGCTTTCGATCAGCATCTGCCAGCGCCAGTGGTCCGCCACCCGCGCCATCGCGTGCGGCACCGGTGGGTACCAGGTCAGCGGGGCGTTCGCGTGCGGGCCGCCTTCCGCGCACAAGGCCATGCCAGCGTCGGCACAGGCCTGCAAGAAGTCGCGCGCCGTTGTGGGGTCGCGGCTGTCGGCGCGCAGCAGGGCCAGGTGGGCGTAAGGCGGCAGGCCGGCGGCTTGGCGGTCTTGCAGCTCTGCTGCGGCAAAGGCGGCGTAGTCGTGGCGGCGCAGGGCCGCAAACAGCGGGTGCTTGGGTTGGCCGGTTTGCAGCCACATCTCGCTGCCAGGGCCATCGCTGGCGGCGCGGCCAGCGCGGCCGGCCGCTTGCAGCAGCAGGGCGAACAAGCGCTCGGGGGCGCGGAAGTCGCTGCTGAACAGCATGCCGTCGGGGTTGAGCGCGGCCACCAGCGTCACGCGGCGGAAGTCGTGGCCCTTGGCGATCATTTGCGTGCCCACCAGCACATCCACTTCGCCGGCGTGCACGGCTGCCAATTGCGCGGCCAGGCTGCCCACGCGCTGCGTGCTGTCGGCGTCCAGCCGGGCGATGCGGGCCTCGGGCAGCAGGGCCTGCAGCTGCTCCTCCAAACGCTCGGTGCCGCGGCCGATGGGGGCGATGTCGGCGTTGCCGCAATCGGGGCAGTGGCGGGGCACGGCTTCGGTGAAGCCGCAGTGGTGGCAACGCAGGCTGCGGTCCACTTTGTGGAACACGCGCCAGGCGCTGCAGTGTGGGCAGGCACTTTTCCAGGCACAGGCGCCGCAGTGCAGCACCGGGGCGTAGCCGCGGCGGTTGAGCAGCAGCAGGCTTTGCTCGCCACGGGCACGGCGTTGCTCGATGGCGTCCAGCAGCGCCTTGGCAATGGGCGGTGGCGGTGCGCTGGGGCCCTTTGTGCGCGGCTGGTTGGTGAGGTCGATCAAGCGCACGGTGGGCGGTTGGGCGCCGCTGGCGCGCTCGGGTAGATCCAGCCGCAGGTAGCGGCCTTGGGCGGCGTTGTGCCAGCTTTCCAGGCTCGGGGTGGCACTGCCCAGCATCACAGGCACGCGGGCTTGGTGGGCGCGTAGCACGGCCAGGTCGCGGGCGCTTTGGCGGGCGCCGTCTTGGGCCTTGAAGCTGGCGTCGTGCTCCTCGTCCACCACGATGAGGCCCAGTCGCGGCAGGCTGGCCAGCACCGCCAGCCGGGTGCCCAGCACCACATCGGCCGTGCCGGCGTGCGCCGCCAGCCAGTGGCGAAGGCGCTGCGGGGGCGTCAGGCCGCTGTGCAGGGTCGCGATGTGCGCAGCCCCAAAGCGCGCGGCAAAGCGCGCTTCCAGCTGCGGGGTGAGGTTGATCTCCGGCACCAGCACCAGCACCTGGCGGCCGCGGGCCAGGGCTTCGGCGGCGGCGTGCAGATAGACCTCGGTCTTGCCCGAGCCGGTCACGCCCCACAGCAGCAAGGGCGGGCGGGCGGCGCTGGGGGCGGCATCCAGCTGCGCCTTCACGGCGGCCACGGCCGCCAACTGGCCGGCATGCAGCGGCGGCGGCGCGCTGGGGGCGGGTGCGTGGGTGGCGGGCTCGGCCGGGCTGAGGCTGCGCTTCTGGCGGCGCGCCAGCTGCGTGGCGTCCAACTGCAGCAGGGCGTTGGGCAGGGCACCGAGTGCCATTTCACCCAAACCACGCTGGTAGTAAGCGGCGGCAAAAGCCACCAGCTGCCGCCAAGCGGCGTCCAAGGGCGCCAGGGGCAGCACTTCAGCCACGGGTTTGAGGGCGATTGGGGCGTTGGGTGCGTCGTCGGCACCGGCGTCCGTCTCCCACACGATGCCCAACACCGTGCGCCGCCCCAGTGGCACGCGCACCAGCGTGCCGGGCGTTAGGGTTTCGGTGTGCGCGTAATCCAGCGGCGCACCCAGTCCGCTGTGCTGCGGCGTCGGCACCGCCACGCGCAGCCGCACGCCGCCTGGCGGCACCGCCGGGGGTGGGTGTGAAGCTGCGGCAGATTTCACGAAAACGTCACAAGTGCTTGATGCGATTGGCTTTGTGGCGCTGTCCACAGCTGTGGATAACTTTGTGCGCAACTGCAAAGTCCGCAGACAGAAAGCGGCGTCGACATGTCAAGTCCGACCTTGTTGCACAAACGCCGCAAATAAAATTCGTCTTTGCAATCAAGCACTTGGCACCTTGCGATGCCAAGCCAGGTGCGGCCTTGCCGGGCGTGCTCTCGCTCGCCCGAATATGGGGATAAGCGTGGGTTATGCCGCGCAGCGCGGGGCATCGCAGATGTGCTTAGAGCGGCTGGCGCAGCTTGCGCGAGTGGCTGTGCACGGCCTCCACCAGGGCCGCCACGTGCTCGGGCGGGGTGTGCTGGTTGATGCCATGCCCCAGGTTGAACACGTGCCCACCCCAGCTGCCATCCGGCCGCTGCGGGCGGCCGAAGCTGTCGAGCACGCGCACGGCTTCAGCGGCCACGGCCTCGGGCGGAGCGAACAGCACCATCGGGTCGATGTTGCCTTGCAGTGCCACGCGGTCTTGCGTCAGCGCGCGGGCGCGGCCCAGGTCCATCGTCCAGTCCAGTCCCAGCATGTCGGCGCCGGTCTCGGCTTGGTCTTGCAGCCACAAGCCGCCGCCCTTGGTGAACAAAATGTGCGGCACGCGCTGGCCATCAGCTCCGGTGGCCTTGAGCTGGCGCAGCACGCGTTGGCTGCTGGGCAGCGCCCAGCGCAGGTAGGCGTCGTGGCTGAGCACGCCGCCCCAGCTGTCGAACACCATCACCGCCTGCGCGCCGGCATCGATTTGGGCGTTCAGGTAGGCCGCGACCGCATCAGCCAGCGTGTCGAGCAAACGCTGCATCAAGTCGGGCCGGCTGTACATGAAGGTCTTCACCTTGCGGTAGTCGTCGCTGCCGCGGCCTTCCACCATGTAGCAAGCCAAGGTCCAGGGGCTGCCCGCGAAACCGATCAGCGGCACGCGACCCTTCAGCGCGCGGCGGATGCTGGTCACCGCATCGAACACGTACTGCAGGTTGTGCAGGTCGAAGTGCAGCTCGGCCAAGCTGGCTTCGTCGTGCACCGTCTTGGCAAAACGCGGGCCTTCGCCCTCGCCAAAGCTCAGGCCCAAGCCCATCGCGTCAGGCACGGTCAGGATGTCGCTGAACAAAATGGCGGCGTCCAGCGGGAAGCGCTCCAGCGGTTGCAGCGTCACCTCGGTGGCGTAGTCGGGCGAGGTCGCCAGACCCATGAAGCTGCCTGCTTTCGCCCGCGTGGCCTTGTACTCCGGCAGGTAGCGGCCGGCTTGGCGCATCAGCCACAAGGGCGTGTGCTCGGTGGGCTGGCGCAGCGCAGCGCGCAAGAAGGTGTCGTTGACGAGGGGGGCGAAGGCGGTGGGATGCATCGGTGGATTATCCAGACCCACTTTGAGCCCAATCCAACAGCACGCTGCGCCACGCCGCTTGGGCATGGGCGGCACGGCTGGCCAGCCCTTGTGGGAGCACCCGCACGCCGCGGGCATGCACCTCGTGCAGCAGTGCGGTGGCGTTCACCACCACCTGCGCCAAGGCTGCGCTTCGCAGAGGTTGCTCATTGCTGGGGATCATCCAGCGCAGTTGCGCCCACCACAGCGCCGCCAAGCGAGAAAGCCAGCGACCGCCGTGGTCGTCGGCCGCTGTCCGGCTGGCGCGCACCAGCAGCAGTTGCTCCAACGGCAATGCCCCCAAGGCCTGTTCTTGCAAATCGGCAAAGCCATGGGCCAACGCCGCTGGCAGAGCGTTGCTGCCATGAGGCACCACCACCACGAGGCGGGTCACACCCAGGTGTAGCAGCGCCGTTCCCAAGGCGGGCAAGTTGTCGGCCGAAGGGCAGGGGAACACGGCATCCCGCGGACCAGTCAGCCCGGCGCGCTCCAGCACCACGTAGGCGGTGGCCCCCGCCCAAGTGCGCTGCGCGGCGTCGTCGGGCGATGTCCAAGTCGAGGCAGGCACCCCCACCAATCCGCGGTGGGAACTGCCGCGCCAGTGCGCGTCACCGTCCACCCATGCGCCCACCTGGCTGTGGCCGGCGTCCAGCACCCGCGTCAGCAAGGCCGACCCTAGCCAGCCCCCTGCGCCCAGTACCAGGGCAGGCCCGCGATGGCAAATGGATGCCGTGGGGCGCAAAGCGCCTTGCAGTGCTTGCAGAGGGGATGTGGCGGTGGGGTGCATTGGCTTGATTGTGCGCAGCTACGATCTGCCGCTTTTCCTCGACCCACTCGATTCGATGTCCACCGATACGCCCGCCCCTCCGATCAAAAGCCCTGAGGCGGCTGCCGAGCGCCTGAAGGCCTTGTTCCCGGCGCTGTTCGGTGGCGCGCCCAAGCCCATCAAGCTGCGCATCCAAGCCGACATTGAGGCGCGCGCCCCCGGCCAGTTCAGCAAAGCGGTGCTGACCGCCTTCTTGCGCCGCCACACCGCCACCAATGCCTACCTGAAAGCATTGGTCCGTGAGCCTCAGCGCATCGACTTGGACGGCCAGCCGGCTGGCGAGATCAGCGATGAGCACCGCGAGGCCGCCAAGAAAGCTTTGGCCGATCGCCGCGAACGGCAGAAGGCGCGTGAGCTGGAGATGGAGACTGCGCGCCGCTGGCGATTGGATTTGCTGGCGGATTGGCAGCGCACCGCGCTGAGCCGCGAGAACTTCTGCGCGCTCAAAGGCATCGAGCAGAGCTCCTTGGATGCCCTGCTGGAGCAAGCCAAAGCCGAGTTGGCGGCCATGCCGCCCGCAGCCCCGCGCCGCTTCGAGCGGCCCGATCGCCGCCCGGATGCCCGTGGCCCGGGCCGATCTGGCGACCGGCCCCGCCGGCCGCCACGTCCCTAAGCCAGAGTCAGCGCGGTTCGCACTGGGGTGCGCAGACGCGCTCTTGCCGCCCCAGCACCTTCAACGAACGCAAAGCTGTTGGCAGGCGATGCCGCCCGCACTTGAAGCAGGAGCGCATGTGCCCGCTGCCGAAAAACGGCGAACCGTTGAGCTTGGCCTCGAAACGCAGGCCGTCGTCGCTGACGGCAGTGTGGGTGTCAGGGGTCATGCGTGCACCAGAGTGAAAGGCCAAGCCATCCTAGGCACGGGGCATGACAGCCCTGCTACTGACTTGCCCGGGGCAAACCCCAGGCTTTGACCCTCAGCCGGTCTTCTTCGCCGCCAACTGCTCTTCGAGCTCTTTGCACGAAGGCGCGCAAACCGGCTGGCTCTTGCCCAGCAGCTTGCGCGACTTCAGCATCGCCCGTGGGCGGTGCTTGCCGCACAAGAAGCACGACATGGTGGCGGCGCCGAAGGACGAAGTGGCTGCGAAGGGCGAGCCGGGTGCTTTTGACTTGTAGCGAAGGCCATCGGCCTCGATCAAGGTCTTGGTGGTGTCCTTGGCCACGCTGGTTCTCGCCTGTTCGAATGGTTATACAAAGGTGCACAGTGAACACCGTGCAAGCCCAGCATTGTCGCTCATGTGCGCAGCGCGCCCAGCGGACTGACCCTCAGCGACCGCTGAAACGCGGTGCGCGGCGTGCCTGCCACGCGGCCACGCCCTCTTGCAAATCGGCCGATTGCGCGCAGACAGCGGCATCAGCGGCGAAGGCTGCGGCATCCAATTTCCCTTCAATCAGCGCGTTCAAGTGCCGCTTCATACCCACCAAGGCCAGTGGCGCCAGTTGGGTGATGTCGGCACACCAGCGGGCCACGGCCGCCTCCAGTGTTGACGTATCCGGGTGCAGTTCGTCGAGAAAGTGCGCCGCGTGCATGTCGCTGGCGCTCAGCGTTTGGCCGGCCAGCAGCAAGCGCTTGGCAGGTCCGGGTCCGAGGCGCGAGACCAGCCGCTGCATGCCGCCGGCGTAGTAGTGCAGCCCCAGGCGCGCCGCCGGGATCGCCATCTGCGTGGCCGCGGCGCCCAGCCGAAAGTCGCAGGCCAAAGCCAGATCGGTGGCACCGCCCCACACCCCGCCCTGAAGCACCGCCAATGTCACGGCAGGCAGTTGCTCCCAGGCCTTGCACAACGATTCAAACAGCGCTGGTGCATCGACGCCGGGCACAGCGTCAATGTGAAAGCCGCTGCAAAAGTGGCGCCCCTGGCCGCGCAGCAGCACCAGCCGTACCGCAGGTGCCTCGTGCAATGCAGCGATGTGCGCGTGCAGGGTCTGGATGTCGCTCAGCTCCAAGCGGTTGGCTTGGGCAGGGCGGCGCAGGGTGACGGTGGCCAAGGGGCCGTCGATGGTCAGTGCCGGGGTGTGCATGCCGAGATTCTGGGCTTGCCCTGCCTTGAAAAGGGTTGTAGCGCCCTTCAATTGGATGCGCAGGGCACCCGCCCACCTAGAATCTAGGGTTCGACCGACCGCCTGCGACCGCTGCCTTACGGCGGTCCGAGCCAACACTCAGAAAGCCCCTTCCGTGTTCATCTCCAATGCATTCGCTCAAGCCGCAACGGCGCCATCGCCCGAATCCAGCCTGATCAGCCTGCTGCCGCTGGTCGCGATGTTCGTGGTGCTGTACTTCATCATGATCCGCCCGCAGATGAAGCGCCAGAAAGAACAAAAGGCCATGATCGAAGCGCTCGCCAAGGGCGACGAGGTGGTCACCATGGGTGGCGTGATCGGCCGTATCTCCAAGCTGGGTGACAGCACCTTGCACCTGGAAGTGGCGGAAGGCGTTGAGATTCAAGTGCAGCGCGGCGCTGTGGCGACTGTGCTGCCCAAGGGCACCTTCAAGTAAGACGACCAAGACTTGGCCCGCCGGGCCGAGTACAGGCTGCGGTGGTGCCAAAGGGCGACCGCCGCGCAAGGGAGCCCCCCAAGATGAATCGTTATCCGTTGTGGAAGTACCTGGTGCTGCTCGTGGCACTGGTGATTGGTTTTCTGTACACGCTGCCCAACTGGTTTGGTGAAGCGCCGGCTGTGCAGGTGTCCAGTGCGCGCACCACGGTGCGGGTTGACGATGCTGTGCGCCAGCGCATCGAGCGCGCACTGGCCGATGCCCAGATTCCTGCGGCACAAGTCAGGCTTGAGGGCACCTCGGTGCGGGCCCGCTTCGTCGATACCGATGTGCAGTTGCGCGCCAAGGATGCCATCACCAAGGCGCTGAATCCCAACCCCAGTGAGCCCGACTACGTGGTGGCGCTGAACCTCGTTTCGCGCTCCCCGGCCTGGTTGGCCAATTGGTTCCATGCGCGGCCGATGTACCTGGGCCTGGACTTGCGTGGTGGTGTCCACTTCTTGATGGAAGTCGACATGAAGGCCGCGGTCACCAAGCGGGTGGAGTCGATGGTGGGCGAGGCCCGTCGCCTGCTGCTGGACAAGAAGATCCGCACCATCGTGCGTCGCGACGGCAATGGCGTGTCGATGAGCTTCGCGACCGAAGCCGCTCGCAGCAACGCCCGTAACGCGCTGGCCGATGCCATGCCCGACGTCGACTGGACCTTGGAAGGCAGCGGCGAGGCGCTGGTGCTGCGCGGTGTGCTCAAGCCTGCCGCCATGCTGGCGGTTCAAGACGCCGCCCTTAAGCAGAACATCAACACGCTGCACAACCGCGTGAACGAGCTCGGCACCGCTGAGCCCGTGATCCAGCAGCAAGGCGCCAACCGCATCGTGGTGCAGTTGCCCGGCGTGCAAGACACCGCGCGCGCCAAAGACATCATTGGCCGCACTGCCACTCTGGAGGTGCGGATGGTGGACGTGCACGGTGGCCGACCTGACGCACGCGACTACGACCCCGCTCGCATTCAAGCTGCTTTGGCGGGTGACATTCCCCCGGGCACTGAGTTGTTGTACGCCCGCGAGAGTCGTGGCCAACCACCTGAGCCTTTGCTGGTTTCGACGCAACTGGTGTTCAGTGGCGACAACCTGAACAAGGCCGACGCCAACATGGACCAGCAAACCAGCAGCGCCATCGTGCGCGTGGACCTGGACAGCCCGGGCGCAGCCGCCATGAAGGCGGCCTCGCGCGACGGCGTGCGCCGACGCATGGCGGTGATCCTGATTGAGAAGGGCAAGAAGGAAGTGCTGACGGCTCCGACCATCCAACAGGAGCTGGGCAGTAACTTCCAGATCACCGGCATGGCCAATCTGCAGGAGGCGTCTGATTTGGCTTTGCTGATGCGTGCCGGCTCCTTGGCCGCGCCGATGGACATCATCGAAGAACGCACCATCGGACCCAGCCTGGGCGCCGAGAACATCAGCCGCGGCTTCCAGTCGGTGATCTGGGGCTTCGTGGCGGTGGCCGTGTTCATGTGTGGCTACTACCTGCTGTTCGGCCTGTTCTCGTCCATCGCCCTGGGCTTCAACCTGCTGCTGCTGGTGGCGGTGCTGAGCATGTTGCAGGCCACCTTGAGCTTGCCAGGCATGGCGGCCATCGCGCTGGTGTTGGGCATGGCGATCGACTCAAACGTCCTGATCAACGAGCGGATACGGGAGGAACTCCGCGACGGTGCGCCGCCACAAACCGCCATCCACATTGGCTATGAGCGGGCGTGGGCCACCATCTTGGACTCCAACATCACCACCTTGATCGCCGGCGTGGCTTTGCTCGCCTTCGGTTCTGGCCCAGTGAAGGGCTTCGCTGTCGTGCACTGCTTGGGCATCGTGACTTCGATGTTCTCGGCCGTGATGTTCTCGCGCGGCCTGGTCAACCTTTGGTACGGCAGCCAGCGCAAGCTGACCAGCGTGTCCATCGGCCAGATTTGGCGACCCAAGGCTGAGGCGGCAACGCCCGCCACCCCGGCCGATCCGGTCTGACAGCGCAGGAGCACGAGACCATGGAATTTTTCCGAATCAAGCGCGACCTGCCGTTGATGAAGCACGCGCTGCTGTTCAACGTCATCTCGTTCGTTACCTTTGCCGCTGCCGTCTTCTTCTTGGTGACCCGGGGCCTGAACTTCTCGATCGAGTTCACCGGCGGCACCGTGGTGGAGGTGGAGTACGCGCAAGCCGCTGACCCCGAAGCCGTGCGCAAAACCGTGGAGCCGATGGGCTTCGGTGAGTTCCAGGTGCAAAAGTTCGGCTCGTCGCGTGACTTGATGTTGCGCCTGCCGGTGCGCAAGGATCAAAAGCAGACCGCGGTCGTGGGCGAAGTGTTCAGCCGTCTGTGTGCTGCCGAGTCGGGCACGGTGCAGGCCAAGGCCTACATCAGCGACAAGGGCGAGTCGGTCAGCCGTCAGGTGTGTGCCAAGGCTGATGGCAGTGAACCGGTGAAGCTGACCCGCAGCGAGGTGGTGGGCCCGTCGGTCGGCGCCGAGCTGGCCTGGGATGCCGCGCTGGCGCTTGGCTTCACCATCATCGGCATCATGATTTACTTGGCCATCCGCTTCGAGTGGAAGTTCTCGGTGGCCGGCATCATCGCCAACCTGCACGACGTGATCATCATCCTGGGCTTCTTTGCCTTCTTCCAGTGGGAGTTCTCACTGGCGGTGTTGGCGGCGGTGTTGGCGGTGCTGGGTTACTCCGTTAACGAGTCAGTGGTGATCTTTGACCGGGTGCGCGAAGCGTTCCGCAAGTACCGCAAGCTGAACACCGCCGAGGTGATCGACCATGCGATCACCTCCACCATGAGCCGCACGATCATCACGCACGGCAGCACGCAGATCATGGTGCTCTCGATGTTGATATTCGGCGGCCCCACCCTGCATCACTTCGCTGTGGCGCTCACCATCGGCATCTTGTTTGGCATCTACTCCTCGGTGTTTGTGGCGGCTGCGATTGCCATGTGGCTGGGTGTGAAGCGCGAAGACTTGGTGAAAGTGCCAGTCAAAACCGAAGATCCCGACGATCCGAACGCAGGAGCCGTGGTGTAAGGTCGCGCGCAACGCCGCTGCCTCTGCCTCACCGCGCCGACCATGAGCACCAATGCCACGCCCCTCGGACTCGCTCAGTCCGCGCGCCGCGTGTTCGTGGACAGTTTGGTGCGGGGCTCGGCAGCGGTGTCGGCCACCTTGCTGGAGGTGCTGCAGCAGCGCCTGCTCAAGCCGGCTGACGCGCGCACGGTGCGCGCCAACCGCGACACCTTGGCCGCTCTGCAGCAGCACGGCCCCAGCTGGCAAATGGGCTTGATTGCCCGCTTGCGCGCCGCGCACAGGCAAGTGACGTCGGGTGCCCCCCCGGCGGAGAGCCCCAGTTCCGGTATGGGCATCAGCGGTCTCAGCCTGGTGGGCGACGACACCATCGTGCGCGAGATCGCCAGCTCGCGCTTGGCCCTGGCCCTGCAAGGCGACGCGCAGTGGCAGTTCACTGACTTGCGCACCCGCATGCAGTTCCTGGAGCGCAGCCCTGAGCTCAATGCGCACGACTTGTTGCGCCCCCAGACCGCGGCCAACCTGTGGGTCGACGCTTGGTACGGCGCTGACCTGACGCAGGCTGACTGGCAAACCTTGAACGAGCACCACGAGCAAGAGTTCGTGCTGTGGCTGGGCGCGGCGTACCACGATGCCAACCACTTTTTGGTGGAACAAGGCGTGCGCGCTGATGTGGACTTGCGTCCCTTCATTCGCCGCACCAAGGGCTTGCAGGCGCAGGCCAAGATCGGCCAAAGCTTCGCTGAATCGACGGCCAGCCCCCCAATCGATGCGCCATCCAGCGGTGGCCTTGATGTGGCGGGTGCTTCCCGACCTGGCCCTGTCCCAGTCCCGCAGGCGCCGCTGTCGTCGGCGCCGTTTCCGGGGGTGGGCAGCCCGCACACGGTGCAAGGCGGCATCCAAAGCCCCGTTCATTTGCGGGCCGCAGAGGTGTTGGCCCAGATGCAGGAAGTGCTCAACCGCCACCTGCCGCAAATGGCCAATCGTCCATCGCTGGCTGGCGCGCCGGCTTCCATGCACCAAGCGGCCATGCCGCCGGGCTATGTGATGGTGCCGGGTGTCGCTTACCCCGCTGGTGTTGGTGCGCCGGTCTACCAAGCCGTCGACGGCGGCAACATGCGTGCCGCACCGATGGACGCCGAAGGGCTGGTCAAGGTTTCGCCGCGATTGCAGGCTGTGATCCAGCGCGCCCAAGATGCACTGCGGCGACCTGCACAAGCCGCCAAAGTGTCGGGCACCGGTCCGTCCGGTGTGGGTTCCAGCAGCGCCCCGGTTTCGCAGAGTGGGTCTGCCCCTGGCTCTGGCGCCAGCCCTGCGGCGTTGGACGAGGTGCGCGCCCGCAGTCAGGCCTTCAAGCAGGTGCTGAAGCAGGCCGCGGCCAGCCCTGAAGAGCGCGCCACGATCGAGATCGTGGCCATGATGTTCCAAAGCATCCTGCAAGAGGAGCGTTTGCCCGCTGCTGTGAGGGTGTGGTTTGCGCGGCTGCAAATGCCGGTGCTGCGCGTGGCGGTGGTGGAGCCGGACTTCTTCGCCACCAACGACCACCCGGCGCGTGCCTTGATCGACCGCATGGGTGCCTGTGTGCTCGGCTTTGATACGGCTCAGGCTGTGGGTGAAGTGCTGGAGCGCGAGATCAAACGCGTGGTGCAGGTCGTCGAGGCTTACCCTGACACTGGCAGCCGGGTGTTCAAGACGGTGCTGACCGAGTTCGAGTCCTTCCTCTCCAACTTCTTCGCCAAAGACAACCCGGCCAGCCGCAAGGGCGTGAGCTTGGCGCAGCAGGTGGAGCAGCGCGAGACCTTGGCGATCCAGTACACGATCGAGTTGCGCAAGATGCTGGCCGATATGTCGGTGGATGACGCGCTTCGTGAGTTCCTGTTCCAGGTCTGGGCCGATGTGCTGGCCGTGACCGCCATGCGCGATGGCAACCAAGCTGACACGACCAAGCAGATGAAGCGCGCGGCCGCTGACCTGATTTGGTCGTCCGGCGCCAAAACCACGCCCGAAGAGCGGGCTGAGGTCATCCGTCGCCTGCCGCTGCTACTGAAGACGCTGCGTGACGGCATGGGCTACTCCGGCCTGCCCGCCAAGAAGCAGGACGAGCACATCCGGCGCATCAACAACGTGCTGGCCACGGCTTTCACCACCAAAGCGGCCCCCATCTCGCGCGACCGCCTGGACGAGCTGTTCGAGCGTTTGCAAACCTTGGAATCGATGTTGCCGAACCTCGCCGACATCGACCTCGACGAAGACCTGGTGCGCGACCTCTCAGGCCACGAGCGCGAAGGCCTGGAAGTGGTTGCCGAGGGCGGCGAACCGCCCAGCGACGCCATGTACGCCTGGGCTCGTGAGCTGCCGGTGGGCGGCTGGTTCAAGCTGCAGTTCCGGGGTCGAAGCGACACCGTGCAGTTGGCCTGGGCCGGCGGGCGCCATGCGCTGATGTTGTTCGTGTCGCCCAGCGGCCGCGCGGTGCTGTTCCCATTGCACAGGCTGGCGGCCTACTTGCAAGCCGGCTTGCTGCAGCCAGCGCAGGAAGAGACCTTGACCGTCAAGGCCACCCGCGACGCTTTGGCGCGCCTTGAGGGCGACCCCGCTGCCTTGCTGAAGTAAGGCCCGGATCAAGGGCGAGGAAAGCCCGAGGTTTGTGGCTTTCACGGTCTGGTCGGCCAGATCCGCGCCGCTATCATCGATCCCATGTTTGATATCTTGGTCTACCTCTACGAGACCTACTGGCGCCCCGATGCGTGCCCGGATCTGGCTCAGCTGCAGCGCAAGCTGTCAGCCGTCGGATTCGAGCGTGACGACATCCAGGATGCGCTGAGTTGGCTCGACGGCTTGGCCGCCAGTGCCGAGGGTGTTCAAGCGGAGTCGCAGGCTGGCAGCCTGCGGGTGTACACGGCATCCGAGCTGGACCACTTGGGCGAAAGCTCGATCAGCTTCATCCGTTTCTTGGCCAATGCGGGCGTGTTGCCACCGCCGATGCGCGAGGTTGTCATCGACCGCGCGATGGCTGTGGGCGGCTCCCCCATCGCCCTTGAGGACCTGAAGATCATCGTGTTGATGGTGTTCTGGAGTCTGGGCGAAGAACCTGATGCGCTCATCCTCGATGAGCTGTTCGTGGATCCGGAAGACCGCTTGATTCACTAGGCCAGACCGGCGCGCTCGTAGCGCCCACCGGGCAGCGACCGCACCTGGCCAGCCAGCTCTAAAGTCAGCAAGCCAGCCAGCAACTGCTCCACCGGCCAGCCGGTGCGCGCTTGCAGGGCATCCAGGTTGCTGGGTTCATAGCCCAAAGCGGCCAACAAAGGATCTTCCTCGGGCGCATCGGGTTCTAACTCGGTGTCGTCGGGCGCTGCCGCGGGGGTGGTGCTGGCCACTTGCGGCACCAGCACGGCCAAGATTTCCGCACTGCTCTGCACCAGCTGGGCGCCTTGTTGGATCAAGGCATTGCAGCCCTGCGCCTGGGGCGAGCGGATGGGACCGGGCAGGGCGAACACTTCGCGACCGGCCTCCAAGGCCAGGCGGGCAGTGATGAGTGAGCCTGATTTGAGTGCCGCCTCCACCACCAAGCACCCTTGGCTGAGTCCGGCAATCACGCGGTTGCGCACCGGAAAGTGCGGTGCCAGCGGTGGCGTGCCCGGCGCGTGCTCGCTGATCAGCAGACCGGTGGCGGCGATTTCGGCTGCCAGGCGCGTGTGCCCCTTGGGGTAGACCATGTCGAGCCCACTGCCCAACACCGCCCAAGTAGCTCCGCCCACATGCAAGGCGCCGCGGTGGGCGGATCCGTCGATGCCAGCCGCCAGGCCTGAAACCACCACCCAGCCAGCCGCTGCCAGCTCTTGGGCGAATTGGTTCGCTAACTCATGCCCTTGCGGTGTGGCACTGCGGCTACCCACGATGGCCACGGCGGACCGGCCCAATTGCGCGCGTTCGCCCTCTAGGAACAAGAGCAAGGGTGCGTCGGGGGCGGCCAGCAGCGCGGCGGGGTAGTCGGGGTCGCCGACCATCAGCACCGAGCGGCGCGGCGAGCCCGCGAGCCACAGCAGGCTGCGTTCGAAGCTGGCTTGAGCCTCGGCCGGCATGGCGCCCAGGCTCTCCAGGGCTGCCGTGGGGCTGCCCCAGCGCTGCACCAACTGGCGGGCGCGCACCCGGCCGGTGCCGGGTGTGCCGAGCAAGCCCAGCCAGGCGCGCAGGTCGGCGTGGCGCGCCGCCGCGTTCAGGTCAGGGCTGGCTGAACCGGTCACCGCGGGTGACGGGGTCTTTCACCGAGATGATCAGCGCGTAGCTGACGCGCTTGAACGTCTGGAACACGAACAGCACGCCGTGCTGCTCGTCGGGCAACTGCACGGCTTCCGGTCGAGCGGCGGTGCGGTCGGTTACGCGCTGGCCGGCGCGCCAAATGGTCAGCACGTGGCCGCGCTCCATGCCGTCGGCGGTGCCTTTGTTCAAGGCGACGATCTGGTTCTGTCCACCGGTGATGGCGTCGCCGTAGATCGAGATGATGTGGCCGCTGATGGGCTTCTCGGGAGCGTGGGGCACGTACTGGCTGAACACGCGTGGGGGCACTGGTGCGAGGCGGTCGCCCACGCCCACTTCGTTGCGCACGCTGTTGAGCGTGATCGTGGCGGGAATCTCGATGCCGTCCTTGCCTTCGCTCTTGCCGCCCAAGCGGGTGAGCTGGGCGGTGGCCGAGAAGCGTGCCTCATGGCCCAGCACTTCGCCGGTCTTGGGATCGCGCAGCGGGGTGGTCTGGCGGAAGATCCGGTACTCGTTCTGCGGCTGGGTGATGCCGCGCACGTAGGCCAGATCGCCCTGCGTCATCAGCACGCGGTTCTCGGGGGCGGCCACGATGCGCGGCGCGGTGGCCAATTCGTCGGTGTCGAACACCACGGCTTCGTTCAGGAACGGCTCGATCAGGTGCTGCGGGATGCTGGCCACGGCGTTGTCGGCCAGCGCGCTGGAGCGCACGCGGGGCTGCAGGCGGCTGCTCGGGCCGCCCACATCGGCGGCCATCTCCAGCGTGGCGCGGCCGTCGCGCTTGATCAAGAACAGCGTTTGGCCGGGGTAGATCAGGTGCGGGTTGGCGATTTGTTGGCGGTTCATGCCCCACAGCTCAGGCCAGCGCCAGGGGGTCTTGAGGAAGATCGTGGAGATCGCCCACAGCGTGTCACCGGCTTTGACGGTGTAGCTGTCCGGGGCGTTGGGGGCCAACTCGCTGAGGGGCACACCGGCTTGCGCAACGCGGCTGGCCGTGTCTTTCTGCGCCTCGGTGATCGGGAAATTCGTGGCGTGTGCGGTGCCAAGGGCACAGCACAGCGCAAGCGACATGGCGAGGGGGCTCAAGCGGTGGCTCATCAAGGGTCTCTCCCGTTGGGCGGTCGGGCAAGGCCCGGCACGCGGCGCGCCAAAGGGGCTTGGGCGACAATCCCCGCCATCCTTTGGACGCCGCCGATTCTGCCGTCATCTGGCCCTGTGCCGCGCTGAGGGGAACCCGCTTTAGTCGCCTTCCGACGACGGCCGCCGCACCGCCGGCAACACACCGATACACCCGAGCCCGATTTGCCATGTCCCGCCTGACCATCCTGCGCTACCCCGACCCGCGCCTGCACACCGTTGCCCAACCCGTGGCCGTGGTGGATGCGCGCATCCAGCAACTGGTCGATGACATGTTCGAAACCATGTACGCCGCCGAGGGCGTGGGCCTGGCCGCCACGCAGGTGGATGTGCACGAACGGGTGATCGTGATGGACGTCAGCGAAGGCCGCGACGAGCCCCGCGTGCTGATCAACCCGGTGCTGACCCAGGTCAGCGCCGAGATGCACACCGGGGAAGAGGGCTGCTTGTCGGTGCCGCAGACCTACGACAACGTGCCGCGCCATGCGCGGGTCACCGTGCAGGCCCTGGGCCGCGACGGCCAGCCGCACAGCTTCGAGGCCGAGGGCCTGTTGGCCGTGTGCGTGCAGCACGAGATGGATCACTTGATGGGCAAGGTGTTCGTCGAGTACCTGAGCCCACTCAAGCGCGAGCGCATCAAGACCAAGATGGTCAAGCGCACCCGCGACGAGCAAGCGCGCAGCGGTCGCCGGCTGTAAATGCGCCTGGTCTTCGCCGGCACCCCGCCGTTCGCGGCGCAGGCCTTGGCCGCCTTGCTGGCCGCGGGCCACGAGGTGGTGGGCGTGCTCACGCAGCCCGACCGGCCGGCCGGCCGCGGCATGAAGCTGCAGGCCTCCGCCGTCAAGCAATGTGCCGAAGCGGCGGGCGTGCCGGTGGCGCAGCCGCAGGGCCTGCGCATCGGCGGCAAGTTCGATGCCGACGCCCAAGCGGCGCGGGCGCAACTGCAGGCCTGGGCGCCGGAGCTGATGGTGGTGGTGGCCTACGGCTTGATCCTGCCGCAGTGGGTGCTGGACCTGCCGCCACGCGGCTGCCTCAACATCCACGGCAGCCTGTTGCCACGCTGGCGCGGCGCAGCCCCCATCCAGCGCTGCATCGAAGCCGGCGACAGCCACACCGGCATCACCATCATGCAGATGGACGCGGGCCTGGACACCGGCCCCATGCTGTTGATGGACCAGCTGGCGCTGGCCCCCGACGAGACCACGACCACCTTGCACGACCGGCTGAGCGCCATGGGTGCGCGGCTGATCGTGCAGGCCTTGGCCAGCTTGGACCAGCTGCCGCCGCAGCCCCAAGTGGAAGAGGGCGCCACCTACGCCCACAAGATCGACAAGGCCGAGGGCACCATCGACTGGGCCTCGCCAGCGGCGGTGATCGAGCGGCGCTTGCGCGCCTTCGACCCGTTCCCGGGCGGCAGCGCCCCGCTGAGTGGCGAGGCTGTCAAGGTGTGGCGGGCCCGCCTGGGCGCTTTGCAAGGCCCGCCGGGCACGGTGCTAGCGCTGCAGGCTGATGGGCCTGAGGTGGCGTGCGGCGAAGGCAGCGTGGTGCT
>CAZAIR010000024.1:0-18394 GCA_964485225.1 uncultured Burkholderiaceae bacterium | reverse complement strand
GGCGCACCCGCCCGATGCCTGGCTGCTGGCCCGCCAGCCGGCCGAGGTGGCCCCGGTGCTGGCCCAGGCCCATGCCGAATCCCAGGCTGGCGCCTGGGTGCTGGGCGGCTTGCGCTACGAGGCTGCCCCCGCCTTGGCGCCGGCTTTGCACACGCTGCCCGCTGAAGGGCTGTTGGCCGCCTTTGCGGTGTACCGCAGCGCGCCCGAGCCCTGGGCACCGGCCAGCGGCGAGTCTGAGCGCTGCAGCCCCTGGCAGCAAAGTCTGCGAGGCCCGGTCGATGACGCCGAAGCCATCGAACGCGTGCGCGACTACATCCGCGCCGGTGACTGCTACCAGGTCAACCTCACCACGCGCCTGGCCAGCCAGCTGCAAGTGCCTTTGGCCGAGCTGTTCTTTGCGCTGCATGCGGCGCAGCCTGGTGGCTTCTCGCTCTACCTGCAGGCCCTGGGCGATGAACCCGGCGTGGCCTCGGTGTCGCCCGAGCTGTTCTTCGACTGGCGCCCGCTGCACGACCACCCCGCCACCTGGCTGCTGGCCGCCCAGCCCATGAAAGGCACTGCCGCCCGCGGCAGCGACCGCGCCAGCGACGAGGCCGCGCAAGCCCACCTGCGCACCAGCGAGAAGGAGCGGGCCGAGAACCTCATGATCGTGGACCTGCTGCGCAACGACCTGGGGCGCGTGGCCGTCACCGGCAGCGTGCGCGTGCCGCGCTTGTTTGAGCTGCACGAGCTGCCCAGCGTCTGGCAGATGACGAGCACCGTCACCGCCGTCACCCGCGCTGGATTGGGGCTGGCCGAGGTGTTTGGCGCGCTGTTCCCCTGTGGCTCGGTCACCGGCGCGCCCAAGCGGCGTGCGATGGAGGTGATTGCCGAGCTGGAGGCCGCGCCACGCGGTTGGTACTGCGGTGCGCTGGGTCTGCTGCAGCCGGGCGGTGCCAGCACCTTCAACGTGCCCATCCGCACCGTGGAAGCGCAAGCCCATGGCGCTTTGCGCGCCGGCGTAGGCAGTGGCATCACGCTCGACGCCGAACCGGCGCCGGAGCTGGCCGAATGGCGCGCCAAAACCCGCTACCTGGCCCGCGCCCGCGCGCCCATCGCGGGGCTGGAGACGCTGCGCCTGCAAGACGGCCAGTTCCCCCAAGGCCCGGCGCACGTGGCCCGGCTGGCACGCACCGCGCGCCACTTTGGTTTGCCCTTCGACGCCGCTGCGGTGAATGCTGCGCTGCAGGCCGCCGCGAGAGAAGCGCCCGCTGGCCCGTGGCGCGTGCGGCTCACCCTCAGCGCCAGCGGCCATGCGGCCACCACGCTGCAGCCCCTGGCGCCCAACCCGGCTTGCGTGCAACTCGCGCTGGCCCCCGGGCCCATGCCCACCCAAGGGCCGCTGGCCGAGTTCATCCAGCACAAAACCACCCGCCGCGAGGTGTACGAAGCCCACTCCAAGCCCGAAGGCGTGTGGGACTGGGCGCTGTTCAACGAAGCCGGCGAGCTGACCGAAGGCAGCTTCGGCAACATCGCCTTGCTGCTGAACGGCCAGTGGCTGACCCCCCGCCGCGAAGCCGGGCTGCTGCCCGGCATTGGCCGTGCCCATTGGCTGGCCCAAGGCCGGGTGCGCGAAGCGCGCCTGACGCTGGACGACTGGCACCGCGCGCAAGACCTGGCCTGGTTCAACGCCCTGCGCGGCTGGTGCCCGGCCACGCGGGTGAGGCCATGAGCCGCAGGGCGCTGGGATTGGCCATCCTGCTGCTGGCCCTGGCCCTGCCGGCGGCCTGGGGGCAGGGCGCTGCGGCGGCGTCCACCGCCGTGCGCGGCTGGCTGCGCTTTGCCGATGGCAACGCGGTGTCGGGCCTGCTGCTGCGGCGTACCGCCACGGGCGGCGTGGTGCAGACCGATCGTTTCGGCGAGCTGGTTTTCTCTGACGCCGATGCACGCTTTGAACCGGAGCAGCCTGCTGCCGCGCCACCGGCCCCGGCCGAGCCCGCTTCCGCGCCATCGCCCGCTTGTGTGCCCGCCGAGTGGTCGCTGCGCCTGGCAGGCGATTCGCAGCAAAAGAACGGCAGCACCAGCAGCGACCTGACGCTGGACCTGGAGGCCAGCTGGCGCGGCCCGCGCAACGATGTGAAGCTCAACCTCTCCACCGACTACCGGGTCGAGGACAACGCGGTGGACAACAACGAGCAATCTGGCGCCCTGCGCTGGGTGCGCAAGCTGCGCGGGCCCTGGGTGGCTTTGGGCACGCTGAGGCTGGAGCGCAGCACGCTGTCGATCGACCCCTTGCCCGATCTTGACTACGTGCTCGGCCAAAGCACGGTGGGCTTGGGCTGGCAGCGCGCTTGGTCGGACGACCACTACACCTTGCTGGCGCTGAACGCCGACCGCCTGGCACTCGACCTGCGGGCCTTGGACCGACGGCTTTACACCCGTGCGACCTCGGTGTTGTTCGAGAACCGCCTGCGCCTGGGGCCGCGTCTGAACCTTGAAAGCACCCTGCTGCTCTACCGCTGGCGGGGCGGGCGCAGTGGGATCGACAGTGATGCTGAGCTGAGCTACGACCTGACGCGCAGCATCCGTCTGGGCCTGCGCCACGAATGGCGCGAGCGCGCGGTGGACCTGGACGGCGGCGAGTTCAAGCGCTTGAGCCTGACCACCCGCTTGGCTTTCTGAGCCCGCGCTGGGTTGCCCGTGCTGCACTGCAGCAATTGCGGCGGTTTCGCTTAAGCTGGCGGCCTTGCATTTGGAGGTTCTCTGCATGAACAAGCTCTACCCGAGCGCCGCCGCCGCGCTGGACGGCCTGGTCCACGACGGTCAGCTGATCGCTGTGGGCGGTTTCGGCCTTTGTGGCATCCCCGAGGCCCTGATCGATGCGCTGCGTGACTCGGGCGCCAAGAACCTCACCGCGATCAGCAACAACGCGGGCGTCGATGGCTTTGGCCTGGGCAAGCTGCTGGAGACGCGGCAGATCCGCAAGATGATCTCGTCGTATGTCGGCGAGAACAAAGAATTCGAACGCCAGTATCTGGCGGGCGAGCTGGAGCTGGAGTTCACCCCGCAAGGCACGCTGGCCGAGAAGTTGCGCGCTGGCGGCGCCGGCATCCCGGCCTTTTTCACCCGCACCGGCGTGGGCACTTTGGTGGCCGAAGGCAAAGAGCTGCGCGACTTTGACGGCCATACCTATGTGATGGAGCGCAGCCTGCGCCCCGAACTCAGCCTCATCAAGGCCGATGTGGCCGACACCAGCGGCAACCTGCGCTTCCGTCTCACGGCCCGCAACTTCAACCCGGCGGCCGCCATGGCGGGCCAAGTGTGTGTGGTGGAGGTGGAGAAGCTCGTCGAGGTTGGCGAACTGGCGCCCGACGACATCCACCTGCCGGGCATTTACGTGCACCGCATCGTCGTCAACGCGAACCCTGAAAAGCGCATCGAAAAGCGCACCGTGAGGAGCTGACATGGCCTGGACCCAAGACCAAATGGCGGCCCGTGCCGCCCAAGAGCTGCAAGACGGCTTCTACGTGAACCTGGGCATTGGCATCCCTACCCTGGTGGCCAACCACGTGCCGGCCAATATGGAGGTGTGGCTGCAGAGCGAGAACGGCATGCTGGGCATCGGCCCGTTCCCGACCGAGGCCGAAGTCGACGCCGACCTCATCAACGCCGGCAAGCAGACCGTGACCACGCTGCCCGGCAGCGCCATCTTCGGCAGCCACGACAGCTTCGCCATGATCCGTGGCGGCAAGATCAACCTCAGCATCTTGGGCGCTATGCAGGTCAGCGCGCAGGGTGACCTGGCCAACTGGATGATTCCTGGAAAGATGGTCAAGGGCATGGGTGGGGCGATGGACCTGGTGGCCGGCGTGCCGCGCGTGGTGGTGCTGATGGAGCACGTGGCGCGCAAGAAAGACGGCAGCGAGGACCTCAAGATCCTGCCCGCCTGCACCTTGCCCCTTACCGGCAAGGCCGTGGTGCACCGCGTGATCACCGATTTGGCGGTCATGGACGTGACCCCCGAGGGCCTGAAGCTGGTTGAACTCGCTGATGGCGTCAGCCGCGAGCAGGTGCAGGCTAAAACCGGCGTTCCGTTGATTTAGTCGCAGTCCCGACCAAGTTTGCGATTGTTTACAGGCCGGCACAGCGGCCGATAAAGGCGGGGCGCCTACATTGCCCGCCATGGACACCTGCAACGCGCAAGCCGAATCCGGCCTTGAAAGGCCGCTGGCAACCGACCTGGCCGCTCCCCCGGCCGGCCCGCGGCCCGATGCCATCGCCCTGGCGGCGGGAGCCAGCGTGCTGCTGGCCGCCTGCGGCGGCGGTGGTGGTGATGCACCGAGTGCGCCACCTGCGCCCCCCGCGCCACCCCCCCCTCCGCCGCCCGCGCCGCCTACCGATGCGCAGGCTGCGCGCTTCATCACCCAAGCTGCCTTCGCGGCCGATGCCGCGTCCATCGAAGCCGTCAAGGCCCGTGGCTACGCTGCGTGGCTTGATGAGCAGTTCGCCATCCCGCCCACTGAGGGCCGGTACGCTTGGATGGTGCGTCAGGGTTATGCGGTGGAGGCCAACATCTTTGGCTTTGCGGGCGCAGACAACGCCATCTGGCTCAAGTTGCTGAGCAGCCCTGACCAAGTGCGGCAACGCATGACCTTCGCGCTGTCACAAATCTTTGTGGTCAGCATGCTGGGCTTGCCCATCAACTGGCGCGGCTTGGCGATTGCCAGCTACACCGATGTGCTGGAGAAGCACGCCTTCGGCAACTTCCGCGATTTGCTGCAGGACGTGAGCTTGAGTGCCAGCATGGGCACTTACCTCAACATGCAGGGCAACCGCCGGGAGGACCCCCGTACCGGCCGCGTGCCCGACGAAAACTACGCCCGCGAGGTGATGCAACTGTTCACCATCGGGCTCGTGCAGCTCAATGCCGATGGCACACCGCAGCTGAGTGGGGGCAAGACGGTGGACGCCTACAGCCAAACCGACATTTCGCAGTTGGCGCGGGTTTTCACGGGCTGGGAGAACGACCGCACGGCCGAGCCAGCCAACGTCGATTTCGCCTACGTCAACAAGCCGATGCGTCACAACGCCAACAACTTCAGCACCGGCGACAAGACGGTGCTGGGTACGGTGATTGGCGCAGCCCTGACCGGCCCGCAGGCACTGAGTGCTGCACTCGACCTGTTGTTCAGGCACCCCAACGTGGGGCCCTTCATTGGGCGCCAACTCATCCAGCGTTTCACCCAAAGCAACCCCAGCCCTGCGTACGTGGGTCGGGTGGCGGCGGCCTTCAACAACAACGGCAGCGGGGTGCGCGGTGACCTGAGAGCCACCCTCCGTGCGGTGCTGCTGGATCCCGAGGCGCGAGCAGCACCCACCGGCAATGCCAGCGGGCGGCTGCGTGAGCCCATCCTGCGCTTCGTTCAATGGGCGCGCACCTTTGGCGTCACCAGCACTTTGGGCCGCTGGCCGGTGGGTGACACCTCCGACCCCGCCACGCGACTGGGCCAAAGCCCGATGCGCAGCGGCTCGGTGTTCAATTTCTACCGACCGGGTTATGTGCCGCCAGGCGCTGAGCTGGCTGCCAATGCCGTGACGGCGCCGGAGTTCCAACTGGTCAACGAAAGCACCGTGGCCGGCTACCTGAACTTCATGCAAGGCGCTATTGCCAACGGCTTCAGCAGTGGCGACGTGCGGGCCGACTACACCGCCGAGTTGGCTCTGTCGACCGATGCGCCCGCGCTACTGCGCAACCTGAATTTGCGCTTGGCCGCTGGTGCCATCAGTGACAACACCCTCAACGACTTGGCGACCGCTGTCGGCACCATCGCTGCCACGACCGATGCTGGCAGGCTCAACCGCGTGCGCAGTGCCATCTTGTTGGTGATGGCTTCGCCCGAGTACCTGGTTCAGAAGTAAGGGACGCCCACCATGAAAATCAATCGCATCCCTGAACTGCAGCGCCGAGAGTTCCTCCGTCGCTCCGCTCAACTCGGCTTGGCCGGTGTGGCAGCGCCCTGGGCCTTGAACTTGGCTGCCATCGGCCAAGCTGCCGCTGCAGACAGCAGCGGTGGCTACAAAGCACTGGTCTGCTTGTTCCTGTTTGGCGGCAACGACCATGGTCGCACCCTGTTGCCTTACGACACCGCTGGCCATGCCAACTTGGCCACCTTGCGCGGCGGTCTCACAACGGCGGGTGGTTTGGTGGCCCCGCGGGACACGCTCGCCGCAACCGCACTCACACCGCGGGTGCCGCTGACGGGCGTGGGTGCGGCGGGCACCCAACTGGCCATGGCGGCGGAGCTGGCGCCCCTCAAGCCCCTGTTCGACTCCGGTCGCTTGGGTTGGCTGCAGAACGTCGGCACCTTGATCCAGCCGACCACCAAAACGCAGTACGCCAACCGCTCTGTGCCGCTGCCCCCCAAGCTGTTCAGTCACAACGATCAGCAGTCAGTGTGGATGAGCAGCGGCGCCGAAGGCAGTACCAAAGGCTGGGGCGGCGCCATCGGTGACTTGTTCTTGAACGCCAACACCACCAGCACCTTCACCTGCATCAACGCCGCTGGCAACGCCGTGTTCATGACCGGCCAGCAGGCGGTTCAGTACCAAGTCAGCAACAGCGGCGCGGTGGCGGTGAACGGTATCCAGAACACGCTCAACGGCTCCACCGCCTGCGCACAAGCGCTGCGTGCCCTGATCACTGCGCCGCGCAGCCATTGGATGGAGAGCGAGCTGACCCGTGTCACCGACCGCTCGATCCGGGCAGAGACCACCATCAGGTCCGCTCTGCCGTCTGGCCCTTTGCCGTTCACGGCCACCTTCGACCAAACCAGCAGCCTGGGTCGGCAGTTGCAGATCGTGGCGCGACTGATTGCTGCCCGCAGCACCTTGGGCGCGCAACGCCAGGTGTTCTTCGTGTCGCTCGGTGGCTTTGATAACCACGACTTTTTGCTGACTCAGCACCCGGGTTTGCTGACGCAGATCGCCAACGGCTTGTCGAGCTTCAACCAAGCCATGACTGACTTGGGTGTGGCCGACCGTGTCACCACATTCACGGCCAGCGACTTTGGCCGCACCTTGTCCAGCAATGGTGACGGCAGCGACCACGGCTGGGGTTCGCACCATATCGTGATGGGCGGGGCGGTGCAGGGCCAGCGCTTCTGGGGCGAAACACCGGTGCTGGCCAACAACGGCCCGAGCGACGTCGGTCAGGGCCGCTTGCTGCCCACCACCAGCGTCGACCAGGTGGCCTCGACCTTGGCGAAGTGGATGGGTGTGAGCGACACCGAAATGAGCACCGTGGTACCCAACATCGCCAACTTCTCGGTCAAAGACTTGGGTTTCTTCGCGCGCTGAGTGCCCGCGGCGCAGCAAAGACAAAGGCCGGCTATGCCGGCCTTTTTTCTGCGGGATTGGCTCGTTAGCCGGTGTTGCGCAAGCCGGCCGCGATGCCGTTGATGCTCAAGTGGATGCCACGTTGCAGGCGTTCGATCTTGTCGGGGTCGGCGCGGTCGGCGGTCGACAACGCGCGGTAGCGGCGCATCAGCTCCACCTGCAGGTGGTTCAAGGGCTCGATGTAAGGGAAGCGGTGCGCGATCGAGCGTGCCAGCGCTGGGTTGCTTTGCAGGCGCTGGCTTTCGCCCGTGATCAAGGCAAGCGCACTTTCCGTTCGCTCGTACTCGGCGCGCACAGCGGCAAAGATGCGTTTGCCCAGCTTCTTGTCCTCTACAAGGTCCACGTAACGAGCAGCCAGTCCCAGGTCGGTCTTGGCCAGCACCATGTCCAGGTTGCTCAGCAGGGTGCGGAAGAAAGGCCACTGCTTGTACATCCGACGCAGCAGGCTCAAACGCTTGGCATGACCTGCATCGCTTTCGGCGCCCAGGAAGTTCATCACCCCGCTGCCGAAGCCGCACCAGCCCGGCAAGGCCACACGCGCTTGGCCCCAGCTGAAGCCCCAAGGAATGGCGCGCAGACCCTCGATGGCGCGGGCGCCACCGCCGCTGCCCGGGCGCTTGGCCGGCCGGCTGCCGATGTTGAGCTCAGCAATTTCGCGGATCGGCGTGGCGGCGAAGAAATAGTCCGCAAAGCCGGGGGTTTCGTAAACCAAGGAGCGGTAGGCGGTGAAGCTGGCGTCACTCAGGGCTTGTGCGGCCTCCAAGAACGTGCCCGGCGCCGCCTGGGTGGGTTTGAGCAAGCTCGCCTCTAGCGTGGCGGCCACCAGGGTTTCCAGGTTGCGCCGGCCGATGTCGGGGTTGGCGTACTTGCTGGCGATCACTTCCCCTTGCTCCGTCAGCCGGATTTGCCCGTTCACCGTGCCGGGGGGCTGCGCCAAGATGGCTTGGTAGCTGGGGCCACCGCCGCGACCCACCGTGCCGCCACGGCCGTGGAACAGGCGCAGGCGCGGGCCGTTCAGGTCGTCGAACAGGCTGACCAGCGCGATCTCGGCGCGGTACAACTCCCAGCTGCTGGTGAACACGCCACCGTCTTTGTTGCTGTCGCTGTAGCCGAGCATGATGTCTTGCTCGTTGCCGCTGGCGGCCACCATCTCGGCCACGCCAGGCAGCGCATAGAAGGCGCGCATGATGGGCGCGGCTTCGCGAAGGTCGCCGATGGTTTCGAACAGCGGCGAGACGATCAAGGCGCAGCGCGCGCCCAGCCCCAAGCTGCCCGTCAGCAGACCGGCCTCTTTGCACAGCAACAGCACCTCGAGCAGGTCACTGACCGACTCGGTGTGTGAGATGACGTAGTGGCGGATGGCCTCGCGTCCAAACCTTTGCACGGCTTCAAATGCGGCCTCGAACACGCCCATCTCGCCCTGCGCGTGGGCGCTGTAGGTGGCGCCCACCACGCGAAGCGGTCGGGCCTCTTGGAGCAAGCGCAGCAGCAGCACGCGCTTTTGGGTTTCGTCCAGCTCGCTGTAGTGCAGCTCGATGCGCGCCACCGCCAGCAGCTCGGCCACCACGGCTTCGTGCTGGTCGCTGCTTTGGCGCAGGTCCAACGTGGCAAGGTGGAAGCCGAACACCTGCAATGCGCGCATCAGAGGTTTGAGGCGCTCGCCCACCAGCGCGCCGGCATGGTGGCTGTGCAGCGAAGCCTCGATGGTGCGCAGGTCGGCCAGCAATTCGTCCGGGCTGGTGTAGGGGTCTTGGGGGGCCACGGCATGGCGCAATGCCTCGGTGCCGGTCAGCTCATGCAAGGTGGCTGCCAAGCGGGCGTACATGCCGGTCAGTGCCCGGCGGTAGGGCTCGTCCAGGCGGTGGGCGTTTTGGTCGGGACTGCGCTCGGCCAGGGCTTGCATGGCGGGGCTGACCTGAGCCAAGCGCGCTGAAATGCTCAGCTCAGCCCCCAGGGCATGCAGCTCGGTCAGGTAGTGACGCAGGGCGACTTCGCATTGACGCTTCAGCGCGTGACGCAGCGTGCCAGCGCCCACATTGGGGTTGCCATCGCGGTCGCCGCCGATCCAATGACCCATGCGCAGGAAGGCGGGCAGGGTGGTGTCGGGCAGGGCCTCTTCCAACTCGGCGTACAGCTTGGGGATCTCGCGCAGGAACGTGGCAGGGTAGTAGGAGAGTGCGTTCTCGATCTCGTCGGCCACCGTCAGCTTGCTGTAGCGCAGCATGCGCGTTTGCCAAAGCTGGGTGATGCGAGCGCGAAGGCTGTCCTCGTTGCGGCTCAGGTCGCGCGGCAGGCTCAGGCCATCGCGCTCGGCAATCAAGCCGGCCACGGCGCGCTCGGCGTCCAGGATGCTTTTGCGTTGCACCTCGGTGGGGTGGGCCGTCAATACCGGTGCAATGTGGGCGTTTTCCAACAAAGCACCGATGTCGGCCGGGCGCACGCCGGCGTTGTGAAGGTGCTCGAGGCTGAATGCCAGCGAGCCGGCCTGGGTGTGACCGGCCAACTCATGGTGCTCGCGGCGGCGCACGTGGTGGCGGTCTTCGGCCAAGTTGGCCAGGTGCGAGAAGTAGCTGAAGGCTCGGATCACCATCACCGCCTGCTGCGCTGACAAGCCCTTGAGCAGCTTGTCGATCTGCTTGCCTGCTGCGGCATCCTGCCCGCGCCGCCATGCCACTGACAGCTGGCGGATGCGCTCTACCAGCTCGAACGCTTCGCGCCCTTCTTGATCGCGGATCACCTCGCCCAGTAGGCGCCCGAGCAAACGGATGTCGTCGCGCAGCGGTTGTTCCTTGTCGGCAGCGGGAGCGGGAGAGGATGATTTGGCGCGGCGCATGGCAGTGACTTGGTGACGAAAAACACAGGAAATGTAATCGGGTTACATGATTTTTTGGACCGAGTTTCTTCTCGTTTCAGGGACAGCCTTCGTCGCGCGGCTAGAGTGGCAGCCATGACACTGAACCTCACCATCGCCACCCGCCAAAGTCGCCTAGCTCTTTGGCAGGCTGAGCACGTCAAGGCCCGCCTGGAGACCGAACTGGGCGCGCACGTCACCTTGCTGCCGCTGAGCACCCGAGGTGACGAGATCCTCGACCGCAGCCTGTCCAAGGTCGGGGGCAAAGGCTTGTTCGTGAAGGAACTCGAAGTGGCCTTGGCTGAGGGGCGCGCTGACCTCGCCGTGCACTCACTCAAAGACGTGCCGATGGAGTTGCCAGAAGACTTCGCACTGGCCGCCATGCTGACCCGCGAAGACCCCCGCGACGCATGGGTCAGCCCGCGCCACGACAGCCTCGATAACCTGCCGCAAGGTGCCTGTGTTGGCACCTCCAGCCTGCGTCGTCAGTTGCAGCTGCTCGCGCGCCGCCCCGATCTGGACATCCAGCCGCTGCGCGGCAACCTGGATACGCGGCTGCGCAAGCTCGACGCCGGCGAATACGCTGCCATCGTGCTGGCCCGCGCCGGACTGGTGCGTTTGGGCCTGGCCGACCGGGTGCGCCAGGCCTTTCCCTTGGACGACATGATCCCCTGCGCTGGGCAAGGCGCCTTGGGCATCGAGGTGCTGCGTGAGCGCCGCGACCTCATCGAAGCACTGGCCGCATTGGCCGACCCCGCTACCACCTGGGCCTGCATGGCTGAGCGCGCCGTCAGCCGCGCGCTGGGCGGCAGTTGCAGCGTGCCCTTGGCCGCACATGGCGTGTGGGACGGCCCGGTACTGCGCTTGCAAGCCGCCTTTGGGGTGATGGAGGGCGGGCAGGCCCGGCTGCTCAAAGCCCACGGCGAGGCCGAGGTGAGCGACGCCCTGCAAGCCGACGCGCTGGGCCAAGCAGTGGCTGCGCAATTGCGCGCCGCGGGCGCTGTGGTTGCCAGCTGAACCGGCCACGGCGGTGTCGCCCCTGGTCCTGACCCGCCCCAGCGCGCAAGCCGGTCACTGGATCGAAGCCCTGCAGCGCTTGGGTGTGCCTGCCTTGAGCTGGCCCTTGATCGATATTGGACCTGCCCCCGACCCGGCCGCGCCGGTCCAGGCCTGGGCGAGGCTGCCGGAAGCCGACCTCGCCTTCTTTGCCAGTCCCAATGCCGTTGCCGCTGTGATGGCCGCACGGCCGCCGGGCACCGTATGGCCGGCACACACCTGGGCCGCGACCGTGGGCCCAGGCAGCGCCCAGGCTTTGTTGGCCGCCGGTGTCCCGCGCGCGCGCCTGCTCACCCCCGATGCCGCTGCTGCGCAGTTCGATTCCGAGGCCTTGTGGCCTTTCATCGACCAGCAAGGCCCATGGCGGGGCCGCGAGGTTGTGTTGCTGAGGGGCCAAGGCGGTCGTGAGTGGCTGGCCGACCGGCTGACCCAGGCCGGCGCCCACGTGACGGCATTGGCGGTGTACAGCCGCAGTGCACCCCGGCCTACCCTTGAAGCGCGCGCGCAGCTGCAGGAGTTGATGCAGCCCCAAGCCCGAGCGCTGTGGCTGTTGTCCAGCAGCGAGGCCGTGGGTCACTGGTTGCAATTGCATGGCGGCCCTCTGCCCCCGCTCTACGCGCTGGCGACCCACCCGCGCATCGCTTCCACCGCAGTCGAGGCTGGGCTGCAAGTGCGTCTGGTGACCCCCGATCCGCCTGCTGTGGCAGCAGCGTGGCAGCAACACTGCGCTTCCTAGAATCAAGCGGCCATGCAAGCCCACGACGCCCCAACTGCCCTGCCTTCCGCTGACCCACCTGCCGCGGTGCCCACGGTCGAGCCGGTCAAGCCCAAGTTGGCTCTGAGCCAGGTGCTGATTGGCATGCTGGCCGTGCTGGCTGCCGGCGCCGCCTTTCTGGCCTGGCAGGCGCAAAACCGTGTCAGCGCGCTGGAGCAAGAGTTGGTGCGCCGTCAAGCTGCCAGCCAGGGGCTTGCCGAAGCCGCGCAGGGCTCCGCTCGGAAGACCGAAGACCAGGTGCGAGAGCTGAGTGCCCGCTTGGCCCTCACCGACGCCAAGTTGGCCGAAGTGGCGCTGCAGCGCGGTCAGCTCGAAGAGCTGATGAGCGCGTTGTCGCGTTCACGCGAAGAGAACGTCATCGGTGACTTGGAGGCCAGCCTGCGTGTGGCCAGCCAGCAGGCTGCTTTGGTTGGCAGCACCGAGCCCTTGCTCACCGCGCTGCGCCAAGGCGATGAACGCCTGCAGCGCTACAAGCAACCTCGCCTGGAAAGTGTGCGTCGCGCGATGTTGCGCGATGCCGACCGTATCCGGGCCGCCAGCAACGTCGATGCCGCAACCCTGGCCCTTCGCCTGGACGAAGTGGCTCGCTTGATTGACGACCTGCCCTTGTTGAACGAGCCGCAGCGCCAAGAGGCGCGCAAAGCGGCCGCCCGCCCGCGCGATCCTCAAGCTCCGGCAGAGGGCTGGGCGCGCTGGGTGCATTGGCTGGATGTGCGCGTGGGCGAGGTTTGGGAGGAGGCCAAGAGCTTGGTGCGCGTCACCCGCATCGACCACCCCGAAGCCATGTTGGCTGCGCCCGAACAATCGTTCCTGCTGCGCGAGAACCTCAAGCTGCGGCTGCTTAACGCCCGCTTGGCCTTGCTATCGCGTCAGTTCGATACCGCTCAAGCCGACCTGCAGGCTTGCATCAGCTTGACCGAGCGCTATGCCGATGTGCGCCAGCGCCGCACCCAAACGGCGTTGGAGCTGTTGCGCCAAGTACAAGCGCAGGCCAAGCCCCAGCCCCTGCCGCGTCCCGACGACAGCATGGCCGCCTTGGCTGCGCTGGGCGCCGTGCGCTGAAAGGCAGCCCATGCGCGGTGTGATTTGGCTGGTCCTTTTGTTCGCTGCGGCCGTCGTCGCGGCGCTCACCCTGGGGCGAAACGACGGCCTGGTGAGTGTGTTTTGGGGGCAAGTGCGTGTCGATGTCTCGCTGAACCTGTTCCTGCTGGCTTTGGTTGCGTTGTGCACCTTGTTGGTGGTCACCCTGCAGTCGCTCGGCACCCTGCTCAGCCTGCCTAAACGTGCCGCCGAATGGCGGTTAGCCCAACGTGAACGCGGCGCCCAAGATCTGCTTCGCGAGGCCTTGTTGGCCTTGTGGGGTGGCCGTTTCGCCCGCACTCAAAAGGCGGCACAGCGTTTGCTGGCGCTGCAAGCGAAAACTCCTGAACTGAAGGCCGACGTTGAAGCCGTGTCGCTGGCCCACATGCTGGCCGCTGAGGCCTCGCACCGCTTGCAAGACCGACCGCGCCGGCAGGAACACCTCGATGCCGTGCTCCAACTGCGGACCAACCGCGACCATGAAGAAGCCGCGCGGCTGATGGCCGCCGGCTGGGCCCTGGACGACCGCGATGCCCCGCGCGCGTTGGCACAGTTGGCCGAACTGGCCCCTGGCGTGGCCCGGCGCACCCAGGCCCTTCGCATGCGGCTGCAAGCCGCGCGATTGGCTGGTCAACCGCTGGATGCGCTGCGCACGGCGCGGTTGCTGGCCAAGCACCAGGGCTTCTCTGCCAGCGTCGCGCAAAGTCTGTTGCGCTCGCTCGCATTCGAAGTGCTCGACAGTGGCCGTGACGCTGAGCAAGTGCGTCAGGCTTGGTTGCAACTTGACGCCCAAGACCGCCGCGACATCTTTGTCGCCGCCCGGGCCGCCACCCGCATGGCCAAGCTGGGCGCCGCGGCCGATGGCCGTGCATGGCTCAAACCCGTTTGGGACACCTTGGCCAGCCGAACCGATGAGGAACGCAGCGTGCTCGCGCAGGCTCTGGCCGTGTGCACCGTGGGCATGGGCAGCGACTGGTTGCCGAAGCTCGAAGCTGCCGTCAGCCAATGGCCGCGTGACGCGCACCTTGCCCTGCTGCTGGGACACGCGTTGGCTGAGATGCAGTTGTGGGGCAAAGCGCGCCAACTGCTGAGCAACAGTGCCGCTGACACCCGTTTGACGCCGCTGGAGCGCCGCCGGGCTTGGCTTCGCTTGTCTGAAATGGCTGAAACGGCGGGCGATGCGACACAACGCACACACGATTTGGAGCAGGCAGCGAAGCTGATCGATTGACTGCTGCTATAGTCGCGGTCTTTGCTGTGCGGCTGTAGCTCAGTTGGATAGAGTACTTGGCTACGAACCAAGGGGTCGTGGGTTCGAATCCTGCCAGCCGCACCATCAGCAAAAACACCTTGCGCTTCCTTGAAAAAGAGGACTCGCTGCGGCTGTAGCTCAGTTGGATAGAGTACTTGGCTACGAACCAAGGGGTCGTGGGTTCGAATCCTGCCAGCCGCGCCAACATCTGAAACAGGCTCGTCACCACCCGGTGCCGAGCCTGTTTTCCTTTTGGCTGCCGCCTGAACGGGTCTTCACTGCCGGTGACTGCGGCTCTTGTATGCGCCCCTTCGGGTGCGGTGGTAACGGGCTTTGTGTGGAACCGCGATGATCGCGCCCCATGAGCAAAGCCTTCACCAAAGAGCCCGAGGCCGACGCTGACGACGACGAGTCACCGGGGTTGCCGGCACTGCCACCTGGCACCAAGAACTACATCACCCCTGCGGGGTACGCGCGGTTGCAAGCCGAGTTTGCGGCGTTGATGGATGTGGAACGACCCAAGATCGTCGAGATCGTCCACTGGGCGGCCAGTAACGGCGACCGCAGCGAAAACGGCGACTACCTTTACGGCAAGAAGCGCCTGCGCGAGATCGATCGCCGCATCCGCTTCCTGACCAAACGTTTGTCTATCGCCGAGGTGGTCGACCCGAGCCTGCACCATGGCAGCGAGCAGGTGTTTTTCGGTGCCACCGTTTGCTATGCCAACGCCGCCGGCCATGAGCACACCATCACCATCAAGGGGGTGGATGAGGCCAATGCGCTGCAGGGCGAGGTGAGCTGGGTGGCCCCGGTGGCGCGTGCCTTGTTGAAGGCGCGCGTGGGTGACGAGGTGGTGCTTCGGACGCCGGGTGGCGTAGAAACGCTGGAGGTGCTGGAGGTGAGCTACCCCACGCCAGCCGCCAACGCCTTCAAGACTTGATGCGCCATACCCGCAGTACGCTGCTGCTGCGTTTGAGTACCCGCAGCACGTCCGCCAGGTGCAGGCGGTCGCGCACGGCCAGCACCAGCCGCATCTCGGCGGTTTCTTTGGCCACGTCTTGCTCCTTGTCCATCTGCACGTGGCGAATGTCGGCCTCGGCTTGGCTCACCGAGGCGGCCACCTGCGCCAGCACGCCCTTGCCATTGCGCAACAGCAGGCCGACATGGGCTTCGAAGCTGCCATTCAGTTCGTCCGCCCAAGCGACTGAAATCCAGTGAGCGCTGTCGCGAACCTGCAGCCGCTTACCCACTTGGCACTCCGCGGTGTGCACCAACAAGCCTTCGCCTCGGCCCATGTAGCCACGGATTTCGTCACCCGGAATCGGGTGACAGCATCGCGCGTAATGCACTGAGGCGCCTTCGCTGCCGTCCAGCAGCACCAGCCCTTGAGCGGCGCCCTCGTCGCTGGCGAAGCGGCCCATGCTCAGCAAGACGGCGTCGGGGCGGTTGCCTTCGTCGCGCAGCATCTTGGCCAGTTGCTTGGCCACGATGCTGGGGATCTTGCGCCCAACGCCCACCTCGGCCAGCAACTCTTCTGGTCCACGGGTGCCTGCCCACTGTGCCAGCGCCCGCCACGGCGAGTCTTGGTCGAGCGAGGGCAGTGCCAAGCCTTCTGCACGCAGCGCTTGGGCCAGCATCTTGCGGCCCAGTTCTTGGGCCTCGTCGCCGGCCAAGTTTTTCAAATGGTGGCGGATCTTGCTGCGTGCCCGGCCCGTGCGCACAAACGCCAACCAGGCCGGGTTGGGTTGCGCTTGTGCCGCGGTCACGATCTCCACCACGTCGCCGCTCTTGAGGGCCGTGCGTAGGGGCACCATCTCGCCGTTGACCTGCGCTGCTACGCAGCGGTCGCCGATGTCAGAGTGGATGGCATACGCGAAATCCACCGGTGTTGCGCCCTTGGGTAGCGCCAAGATGCGGGATCGCGGCGTCAGCACGTACACGGCATCTGGGAACAGGTCGATGCGAACGTGCTCCAAGAATTCGCCCGCGTCGCGGGTTTCGCTTTGAATGTCCAACAGGCTTTGCAGCAGCTTGCTGCTCACCGCTTGCGGTTCATCGCCCTTGACCTTGTAGAGCCAGTGGGCCGCCACCCCTTGCTCGGCCACGCGGTGCATCGGCTCGGTGCGCACTTGGAACTCGACGGCCGTGCCCATGGGACTCAGCAACGTGGTGTGCAGACTTTGGTAGCCGTTGGGCTTGGGTAGCGCGATGTAGTCCTTGAAGCGCCCGGGCTGCGGCTTGTAAAGCTGGTGCAGCACCCCGAGTGACAAGTAGCACTGTGGCAGCTCATCCACCACCACTCGGAAGCCGAAGATGTCGCTCACCTGGGCAAAGCTCAGGTGCTTGTCGACCATTTTTTTGTAGATCGAATAGAGCGTCTTTTCACGTCCACTGATCTGCACCGGCACACCGGCCGCTTGGAATGCACGGCGCACATCGCTCTCGATGCGTGCCACCACATCGCGCCGCGTGCCCCTTGCTTTGCTGATCGCCTTCGAAAGCGCCGCATGTCGCCATGGATGCTGGAAGCGGAACGACAGCTCTTGCAGCTCGCGGTAAGTCTGGTTAAGACCCAAGCGGTGGGCGATGGGGGCGTAGATGTCCAGCGTTTCGGCTGCGATGCGCCGTTGCTTACTGGGCGCCATGCCCTCCATCGTGCGCATGTTGTGCAGGCGATCCGCCAACTTGATCAGGATCACGCGCACATCGCGCGCCATGGCCAGCAGCATTTTGCGGAAGCTCTCGGCTTGGCTCTCCTCGCGTGTCGAGAACTGCATCTTGTCGAGCTTGGTCAGTCCATCGACCAAGTCGGCAGTGGGGGCTCCAAAGCGCTCCACCAACTCGGCCTTGGTGACGCCGCAGTCCTCCATCGTGTCGTGCATCAGCGCCGCCATGATGGCCTGCGCGTCCAGCCGCCAGGCCGTGCACAGACCGGCCACCGCCAAGGGGTGTGTGATGTAGGGCTGGCCCGTCGCCCGGAACTGGCCGAGGTGTGCTTGATCAGCGAAGCGGAACGCTTCCAGCACCCGCTTCACATCGGGCTTGGACAAATACGTGAGGTGCGGGGCTAGCACCTCGAAGGAGGCAGGATTCGGCCCTTCGGCCACCTTGGCAGGGCGGCTGCCAGGCCACTTGACGGCAGCGAGCGACTTGAGCATGCGCCCGAATTTAGCCGAATGACCAAAACAAAAGGCGCCCGTAGGCGCCTTTGTTCAACTCGGTGCGCTGATTTACAGCGGCACGCGGCGCAGCATTTCCAGGCCGATCTCGCCGGCGGCGATTTCACGCAGGGCCGTCACGCCGGGCTTGTTCTTGCTTTCGATCTTCGGGCTGTGGCCTTGGCTCAGCATGCGGGCGCGGTAGGTGGCAGCCAGAACGAGTTGGAAGCGGTTGGGGATCTTGTCGAGACAGTCTTCGACGGTGATGCGGGCCATGGCTTGCCTTCAGTGGAAAAGGGTCTAGAGGAGATCGAGCGCTTGGAACACCGCGGAGCGATGGCGCACCTGAGCCGCGTATTTTAGACGTGCCGCGTGCACGATGGTCTTCAAGTCGAAGAGAGCCGTCTCAAAGAGGGCGTTGATGACCACGTAGTCGAAGTGCTTGGCCTGTGCAACCTCTTGGCGTGCATTCGCCATCCGGGTCTCGATGACATCCGCTTGTGTGTCGCCCCGGCGCAGCAAGCGCTGACGTAACTCGTCCCAGCTGGGTGGCAAGATGAAGATCAGCACGGCCTGTGGGAACAAGCTTCGCACTTGCATCGCGCCTTGGTAGTCGATCTCCAGAACCACGTCCTCGCCTTGGTCGATGCGATCTTGGATGGCTGCCTTCGAAGTCCCGTACAAGTTGCCGTGCACCTCTGCCCACTCGACAAACGCGTTGGCAGCAACCATTTGCCGGAAAGCATGGGTGTCGGTAAACCAGTACTCCCGGCCGTGCTGCTCTTGGCCGCGTGGCGCGCGCGACGTGTGCGAAACCGATACCGCCAGCTTGGCGTCCAGCTCCAGCA
>CAZAIR010000023.1:0-19103 GCA_964485225.1 uncultured Burkholderiaceae bacterium | reverse complement strand
CATGCGCGACTGGTTGGCAATCATGCGCGACGGCTTGCGCTTCGATGCCGAGAGCTTGGCCACCCCAGGCATCTTCAACACCGTGTTGGCCGATATGGCCCTGCGTTTCGTAGCCAGCGTGGGCCTCGTCGGCGCAGTGATGGCGGTGGCGGTGGTGGCAGCCAGCTTGGCGAGCGGGGGCTGGAACTTCACCTGGAAGGCGCTGGGGCCGAAGTGGAGCCACTTGGATCCCCTGGCCGGTATGGGCCGCTTGGTGAGCGGGCAGAGCCTAGGTACGGCGCTGAAAGCCGTGCTGCTGGCGGTGGTGCTGGGCGTGGTGGGCAGTTGGGTGCTGATTGAAGCCACACCACGCTATGTGGCGCTGATGTCCAGCCCGCTGGAAAGCGCACTGGCCAAGACAGGCCACTTGCTCATGGCGGGCTTCTCGTTCTTGCTGGTCACGCTGGCTGTGTTCGCCGTCATCGACTGGCCGCTCCAACGTCACTTGTACCTGCGCCGCATGCGCATGTCGCGCAACGAGGTCAAACAGGAGCACAAAGAGACCGAGGGCTCGCCCGAGAACAAGATGCGCCAGCGCCAGCGCATGCGTGAGATCAGCCGCCAACGCATGATGCTGGCGGTTCCCAAGGCCGATTTGGTGGTGATGAACCCCACCCACTATGCCGTGGCACTGCGCTACGACGAGGCCGAGATGGGTGCACCGCGGGTGGTGGCCAAGGGCGCTGACCTGCTGGCGTTCCGCATCCGCGACCTGGCCCGTGACCACAAGGTGCCGGTGCTGCAAGCCCCCGCCCTGGCGCGCGCGCTCTATGCCCACGCCAAGGTCGATCACGAGGTACCGATGAGCCTGTTTGCTGCCGTGGCGCAGGTGCTGGCCTACGTCTACCAACTGCGCGCCAGCCTGCATGGCCGCGGCCTGCCCGATGCGCCCGACCCGGCCGTACCGGCCGGGATGGACCCCCATGAGAAAGACGCCGTCGCGCCCAGCGATGACGAGGTGCTGACATGAACCCCTTGATGCAATCCGTGCAACGCTGGCTGGGCCCCTACAGCTCGCTGCTCAACGCCATGGGCGCGCCGCTGGCGGTGATGCTGGTGCTGATGATGATGGTGCTGCCGCTACCACCTTTGGCACTGGACCTGCTGTTTACCTTGAACATCGCGCTGGCGCTGATGGTGATGATGGTGGCCGCTCAGATGCTGCGCCCGCTGGACTTCGCGGTGTTCCCCACGGTGCTGCTGCTGACCACCTTGCTGCGCCTGTCGCTGAACGTGGCTTCCACCCGCGTGGTGCTGCTGGAGGGCCACACCGGCCCAGGTGCTGCGGGCCAGGTGATCGAGAGCTTTGGCCACTTCTTGATCGGTGGCAACTTCGCGGTGGGCTTGATCGTGTTCGCCATCCTGGTGGTGATCAACTTCATCGTCATCACCAAGGGTGCTGAGCGCATTGCCGAGGTCTCTGCGCGCTTCACCTTGGACGCCCTGCCTGGCAAGCAAATGGCGGTGGATGCTGACCTGTCGGCCGGCTTGATCGACGAGAAGGAAGCCAAACGCCGCCGCGCGGAGCTGGGCGACGAGGCCGACTTCTTCGGGTCGATGGACGGTGCCAGCAAGTTCGTGCGCGGCGATGCCATCGCCGGCATCTTGATCTTGTTCATCACCATCGTGGGCGGCTTCATCATCGGCATGGCGCAGCACGGCCTGTCCTTGAGTCAAGCGGCCGACAGCTACATCCTGCTGGCGGTGGGCGACGCGCTGGTGGCACAGATCCCGGGCTTGCTGATTTCGGTGGCCAGCGCGATGGTGGTCAGCCGTGTGGGCAAAGACCGCAACGTCGGCACCATGATCAACCAGCAGATGCTGGGCAACTGGCGGGTGATGGCCGTCACCGCCGGCGTGGTGCTCACGCTCGGGATGATTCCGGGCATGCCCAACGGCGTGTTCCTGTTCATGGGCGGCCTCATCGGCTACTTTGGCTGGGTGCTTCACCGCCGCGAGCAAGCCGCCAAGGCCGCACCGCCCGCGCCGCAGCAAGCCACTCGCAACGACAGCGGCGAGGCCAGCTGGGACGACCTGCAACCCATCGACACCCTGGGCCTGGAAGTGGGCTACCGGCTGATCACCTTGGTGGACAAAACCAAGGAGGGCGATCTGCTCAGCCGCGTGAAGGGTGTGCGCAAGAAGTTCGCGCAAGACGTCGGCTTCCTACCGCCCAGCGTGCACATCCGCGACAACCTGGAGCTGCGCCCCAGTCAGTACCGCCTGCTGCTGCGCGGCGCGGTGGTGGGCGAGGCCGAGGCCTACCCCGGCTTGTGGCTGGCCATCAACCCCGGCCACGCCAACGGCACCTTGCAAGGCACCCGCACCACCGACCCCGCCTTCGGCCTGCCCGCCGTGTGGATCGAAGACAAGCAAAGGGAAATGGCCCAAATGCAGGGCTATACGGTGGTTGATTGTTCGACTGTCATTGCCACCCACCTTTCACACTTGATGCAAGTCCACGCGGCCAAGTTGTTGGGTCGGGTGGAGACCCAGTCGCTGGTGGAACACCTCACCAAGCTGGCCCCGAAGTTGATGGAAGACGTGGTTCCAAAGATGGTCGCCATTCCCCTGCTGCAACGCGTGCTGCAAGCCCTGCTGGAAGAGGGCGTGCACATCCGCGACATGCGCTCGATCGTCGAGGCGCTGGCCGAGTACGCCGGCACCGTCACCGACCCGATGGACCTGGCCCGCCGCATCCGCGTGCAGCTCAGCCCCGCGATCGTGCAGCAGATCTACGGCCCCGTGAAGGAGCTGGACGTGATTGCGCTGGACCCCGAACTCGAGCGTCTGGTTTCCCAGGCCCTGAACAGCCCGCACGGTGCAGCCCTGGACCCCGGCGTGGCCGACCAACTGGCCCGCCGCGCCGCCGAAACCAGCGACCGGCAAGAGGAACGCGGCGTGCCCGCCTGCTTGCTGGTGCCCGACGCCATCCGCGCCCCGCTGGCGCGTTTGCTCAAGCGCGCAGCGCCGCGCCTGAAAGTGATCTCGCACAGCGAGGTGCCTGAGACCCATTCGATCCGCATTGGCTCCGTCATTGGAGGTGCAGCATGACCGGCAACATGAAACGCTTCAGCGCCCCCACCACCCGCGAGGCCATGCAGCGCGTGCGCGCTGCTTTTGGCGACGACGCAGTGGTGCTGTCCACCAAACCCTGCCCCGAAGGCATCGAGGTGCTGGCCATGCCGCCTGAGGCCCTGGCCCATGTGCCCAAAGCCTCGCCAGCTGCCGCACCAGCGGCTCCGAGCGTGGCGCAGGACGTGAGCACGCTGGCCATGAGCACGCTCAGCTTCCAGGACTATGTGCGTGAGCGCATGCTGCGCCGCCGTGCCGCCGAAGCCCAAGGCCTGCCCGACCCCGTTCGCACCGAGCCGCGCCTGGACGCTGAGCCGGCGTTCTCCTCCACCCTCAACGAAACCACACAACAGCGGGCCCGCCGCGCCGTGGCGCAGATGGAAGCCCTGCGTGCCCAGCGCATCGAACCGAGCCTGGACACCGCCACGGCAGGCCCAGCCAACCCAGGCTCTTCAGCTGCCGCTCGGTGGGCTGCCGCCGGCCTGGGCCAAGCCCCAGCCGCCAGCAGCGCCCAGCACGACCCCCGACTGCTGGCCGCTGGCCAGCCGCGCACAGCCAGCCCCAGCACCCCGGCCAGCAACGCCCGCGACGCCGCACGCGAGCGCGTGCGCCCTGCCGCACCTGCAGCCACCCCGGCACCCGCCCTGCGCCGCAGCCCGCCCGTGCTGCGCGATGAAGTGCGCCTGCAAGCCGCACCGCCGAGCGACTTCGGTGTGCAAGCCTCGCGTCAAGCCCGCGAGAGCGCCGCCATTGCTGACGAGCTGCGCGCCATGAAGGGCTTGATCGAAGCCCGCTTTGGCGCCCTCGCCTTCATGGACAAGCTGCAGCGCCAACCCGCCCAAGCCCGCCTGGCCCAGCGCCTGATGGAAGCCGGTTTCTCGCCCCTCTTGGTGCGCAAGCTGATGGACGCCTGTCCCAGCAGCTTTGTGGCCGGCGCCGATGAACTGCAGTGGGCGCAAGCCAACCTGGCGCGCAACCTGCAAGTGGCCGACACGCCACTGGAAAGCCGCCAAGGCGTGTTCGCCCTGGTGGGCAGCACCGGCGTGGGCAAAACCACCACCACGGCCAAGATCGCCGCCAACTTTGCCGCCCAACACGGCGCCTCGCAGCTGGGCCTGATCACGCTGGACGCTTACCGCATCGGCGCGCACGAACAGCTGCGCGGCTACGGCCGCATCCTCGGCGTGCCGGTGCACACCGCGCACGACCGCGCCAGCCTGCACGACCTGCTCGACCTGCTGGCCAACAAGCAGCTGGTGCTGATCGACACCGCCGGCATGGCCCAGCGCGACGCCCGCACCCACGACCTGCTGGACATGCTGCAGCACCCCGCCATCCGCAAACTGCTGGTGGTGAACGCCGCCGCGCAAGGCGAGACCAACGACGAGGTCGTCACCGCCTGGCGCGCCAGCGCTTGCGAAGGGGTGATCCTCAGCAAGCTTGACGAAGCCGTGCGCCTGGGGCCGGCGCTGGACTGCCTGATCCGCCACCGCCTGCGCGTGCTCGGCCTGGCCAACGGCCAGCGTGTGCCCGAAGACTGGCTGCGCCTGCCGGCCGATGAGCTGATGCAGCTGGCGCTGAAAGCCCAAGCCAACGGCCCGTGGCGCCTGGATGACCAAGACCTGGGCCTGCTGTTTGCCTCGGCGCCCTCGATGGGCAGCCCCGCCACGGCTGCGCACTGATTGACCCGAACGCCAACCGAAGTTACCCACCCCATCCCAACCAAGGAATGCGATGAGAGACCAGGCCGAAGGCCTGCGCCGGCTGTTCGCACAACCCCGCGCGCAGTTGGTGCCCGTGGTGGCCAGCACCCTGCTGGCTTGCAATGACTTTTTGCTCGACCAGCTCGTGGGGGCCTACCTGGAGCGGGGGCTGCGCGTGCTGGTGGTCGACGCGGGCCCCAATGCCAAACCCGCGCCCGAACTGGCCCGCGTGAACCTGGGCGCCTGCATCGAAACCTTGTCGCCCCAAGTGCGTTGGCTGGATGCGCGTGGCCTTGCCGCCCGATGGCTGGACACCCGCGGCAGCGCCGCCGCCCTGCTGCCCGTGCTGCACGACGCCGCGCTGGACGCCGATGTGATCCTTCTGCATGCCCCCGTGGCCGAGCTGGCGCGCGTGCTGCACGACAGCCCGCCCTGTCGGCCGGTGCTGCTGGCCGACACCGCGCAAACCAACGTCACCGCCGCCTACGCCGCCATGAAGTGGCTGCACCAACGCGCTGGCCTGCCGGTGTTCGCGCTGCTGCTGGGTGCCCCGCCCGCCTTGGCGCTGACGCGCCGCATTGCCACCCAACTGAGTGACACCGCCGAGCGTTTCCTGGGCGCGGCGCTGCCCACCTGGGCCGCCGTCGACCCCCGCCACGGCCAGCGCCCGCCCACCAGCGCGGATTTGCGCCGCTTGGCACGGGATGCTCTCTTCTTGGACCCTGTGAATTCCGGGCATCATCCCGCCCTGGGCAATGCGCGCGCCAGCGCGTTGGTGCCATGAAGTTCACAGCGCAAGACGGAGACGCAGGGCCGATGTACACCGCCAAGGGCAAGCTCGACACCAATGCCCTGATCCGCCAGTACCAACCCCTGGTGCGCCGCTTGGCCCATCAAATGATCGCCAAGCTGCCCGCCAACGTGGAGCTGGACGACTTGGTGCAGGTCGGCATGATCGGCCTCACCGACGCCCTGAGCCGCTTTGACACCGCACAAGGCGTGCAGTTCGAGACCTTCGCCACGCAGCGCATCCGCGGCGCCATGCTCGATGAGCTGCGCGGCAGCGACTGGCTCAGCCGCGGCACGCGGCGCCAGCAGCGCGAGATCGAAGACGGTATCCGCCGCGCCCAACAAAAACTGGGGCGCTCAGCCACCGAGGGCGAAGTCGCCCAAGAAATGGGGCTGACCCTGGCCGAGTACCAAGACCAGCTCAACCGCGCACGCGGCACCCAGCTCGTCTACCTCGAAGACATGGCTGGCGGCAACGGCGAGGAGGGTCACGACGACTTCCTCGACCGCTATGTGGGTGACGAAGCCAGCAACCCCAGTGCCGTGCTCCAAGACGAGCGCATGCGCAGCGCGCTGGTGGAAGCCATCAAGGCCCTGCCCGAGCGCGAGGCTTACGTCATGAGCATGTACTACGAGCACGACATGAACCTCAAAGAGATCGCCGCCGTGCTCAAGGTGACTGAAAGCCGCGTGTGCCAGTTGCACAGCCAGTCCATCGCGCGGCTGCGCGTGAAGCTGCGCGAGCACTGAAGCCAGTCACCGCCTCCGGCGCTTGAACGGGTAGCCCGCCCATGAAGTTCTCCGCCCTCCCGCCTCGCCCACCTGCCCTGAGCGCTGACGCCTGGTTGGCACGCGTTGCACAGGGCGGCCTCTCGGCGCAAGAGCTCACCCTCGCAGGCTTCGCGTTGGCGGCCGAGGCAAGGGTCGGCGAGAGCATCGACGTCTTCATGCAGGCCCTGAGCTTGAAGCCCGACTTCGCCCCAGCCCACACCGGCGTGGGCGGCTGCTTGGCACTGGAGGGCTTGCACCTGGAGGCCTCCGAGAGCTTCCGTACCGCCTACCTGATGGACCCGCAGCGCCTGGACGACTTGGCGCACGCCGCTCACCACCGCCAGTACGTTTGCGCATGGGACGGCCTGGCCGACGACGTGGCCGAGCTTCGCCAGCGCCTGAATGGCCCCGACACCGCGCTCATCAGCCAGCCCGTGGACCCCTTTGCCGCGCTGACCCTGGGCCTGGGTGCGGCCGACCAGCGCCGCGCGGCCGACTTGTACGCCGCCCGCGTTGCAGCCCGCAGCCAACCGCCCCTGCCCCGCTTGAAGCGGCCCAGCTGGGACGGCCGCCGCCGGCTGCGCATCGCTTATCTGTCGGCCGATTTCTACAGCCACGCCACCATGGTGCTGTGGATCGGCGCTTTGGAGGCCCACGACCGTACGCGCTTCGAAGTCTTCCTCTACAGCCACAGCCCCGACGACGGCAGCGCTTTGCGCCGGCGCACCGTGGCGGCGGCCGAGCACTTTGTCGAAGTCGGCGGCCTGAGCGACCGGGCGCTGGCCCAGCGCATGCAGGCCGACGGCATCGACATCTTCATTGACCTGAAGGGCTACACCAAGAACGCCCGCTACGGTGTGGCACCGCTGCGGCCGGCGCCCGTGCAAGTCAACTTTCTTGGCTTTCCGGGCACCTTGGGTGGCAACGCCTTTGACTACGTGGTGGCCGATGCCACCGTGGCGCCCACCGCCGACGCCCGGCACTTCGCCGAAGCCCTGGCCCACATGCCCCACAGCTACCAGCCCAACGACGACCAACGCCGCCCCGGGCCCCTGCCCGCGCGGGCGCAGGTCGGGCTGCCGGCCACAGGCTTCGTGTTCGCCTGCTTCAACCAGGCCTACAAAATCACCCCCACCGTGTGGGCGCTGTGGCTGCGCTTGGTGCAAGCCGTGCCCGACAGCACGCTGTGGCTGCTGTCCTGTGGCCCGCAAGCCGACGCCGCGCTGCAGCAGCGCTGGGCCCACGCCGGCTTGGCCCCCGCCCGGCTGGTGCTGGCCCCCAAACTGAGCCTGGACGCCCACCTGGCCCGCCTGCCCCACGCCGACCTGTGCCTGGACACCGTGCCCGTGAACGCCCACACCACCGCCGCCGATGCGCTGTGCGCTGGCGTGCCGGTGCTCACCGTGCTGGGCGACACCTTCGCCAGCCGCGTGGCCGCCAGTCTGCTGCGCACCGTGGGCCTGCCCGAACTGGTGTGCGCCAACCTGGCCGATTACGAAACCCTGGCCCTTCGCCTGGCGCACGATGCAGAACACTTGGCCCACCTGAAGGCCCGGCTGCGCGCCGCACGGGAGACCAGCCCCATGTTCAACAGCCGTCAATTCGCCCAACACTTCGAGGCCCTGCTGACGCGCATGGCGCAGCGCCAGGCCCGAGGTTTGAAGCCTGCTGCGCTGCTGGTGTAGCGGCCGCGCGAGCACTGAACACTGCCGCTGGCGCCAGCCGGCCGCGCAACAATCGGCCAATGCCCAAAGCACTCACCAAATCCGGCCTGACCGGCAGCGCCACCATCGTGGACGTAGCCCGCGAGGCCGGGGTGTCCATCAAGACGGTGTCGCGCGTGGTCAACCGCGAGAGCGGCGTGCAAGAGGCTACACGTGAGCGCGTGCAAGCGGTGGTCGAGCGCTTGAACTACCGCCCCAAGCTGAGCGCCCGCAGCCTCGCCGGCGCGCGCAGCTTCTTGATCGGACTGCTGTACTACGACCCCAGCGCGAGCTTCGTGGCCGGGGTTCAACAAGGCGCCACCTTGCGCTGCCGCGAGGCTGGCACCCATCTGGTGGTGGAGAGCCTGCACAACGACGCCCCCGACTTGGCCCAGCAGGTAGAGCGCATGGTGGCCGCGCTGCGACCCGACGGCATGATCCTGACGCCACCGCTGTGCGACAACGTCCAACTGCTGCAAGCCCTGCGCGCCAACCACACGCCTTTCGTGCAAATCAGCCCCGAGCGGGATCTGCACGGCATCCCCAGCGTGCGCATGAACGACACCCTGGCCGCCGAGGAGATCACCAACTTGCTGCTGAGCCTGGGGCACCAGCACATCGCTTTTGTGCAAGGCGCGCCAGACCAGTCCGCCTCGGCCATGCGCCTGCAAGGCTATGTGACGGCCTTGCGCGCGCACGGCTTAGAGCCCAACCCTGACCTGCTGATGCCGGGCGACTTCACCTTCCCCTCGGGCGTGGCGGCGGCGCACAAGCTGCTGAGCGGGCGGCAGCGGCCTACGGCGGTGTTTGCCGCCAACGACGAGATGGCGCTGGGCGTGCTGGCCGTGGCCCACCGGCTGGGGCTGGCCGTGCCGCGCGAGCTGTCGATCGCCGGCTTCGACGATTCGCCCGCAGCCAGTTTGGTGTGGCCGCCGCTGACGACCGTGCGCCAACCCATTGACGCCATGGCCCGCTTGGCCGTGGAGATGCTGGTTGAAGCGCCAAACTTGGCCCAGGCGCTGAGCCCGGATGGAGCGGACACCAGCCCCCATCGCGTGTTGCCGCACGAGCTGGTGGTCCGCGCTTCCACCAGCGCGCCGGGCCGCGGATGAGCGCGCCGGTGTGGGTGTTCGACCTGGACGGGACGCTCAGCGATCCGGCCGAGGGCATTGGCAAGTGCTTTGACCACGCCTTGCTGCGCTTCGGCCACGCGCCGTTGCAACCGGGGCAGGTGTCAAGCGTGATCGGGCCGCCGCTGGATGCGGGCTTTCGCGCGGTGACAGGCTGTACCGACCCGGCCCACGTGGCCGCCCTGGTGGCCGCCTACCGCGAGCGCTACGCCACCGTGGGCTACGCCGAGAACCGGCTGTACCCCGGCATCCCTGAGGTGCTGGCCCAACTGCAGGCGCGCGGCCAGCGCATGGGCGTGTGCAGCAGCAAGCGGGTCGACTTTTGCGAGCAAATCCTGGCCCTGTTTGGGCTGCGCCAGCACTTTGAGTTTGTCAGCGGTGGCGATGTCGGCATCCCCAAAGCCTGGCAGTTGGGCACGCTGCTGGCGCAAGGCGCGATCGGCCCCGACGCCACCATGATTGGCGACCGCGCCGTTGACATCGAGGCCGCGCAAGCGCACGGCCTAGCGTCCATCGGCGTGCTGTGGGGGCACGGTAGCCGGGCCGAATTGGCGACCGCCGGCGCACCGCGCCTGCTGCAAACCCCGGCTGAGTTGCTGGCGCTCAGGCGGCACTGAGCCTGCCGAGCGCGCGTGCGCACAGGTGATCCACCAAGGCCCGGTGCGGAGGGAGATCGGCAGCGGCGCGTGGGGCCAGTTGGCGCAGGTTGGCGAACTCTTGCCGCGCCTCTTCGCGACGCGGCAAGGCGCGCAAGTTGGGCGCGGGCGGGGCCGGGTGCTCCATGCCGTACAGCACGTACTGCCAGCTGGAGGGCGGGTACATCTCCAGATCGGTCACGAAGTCCAGCCGGTGTGGCGCCCGGCAGCGCCACTGACGCAGGCGCTCGCACAGCGGCTCGCTCCACGTGCGAGGGTCAGCGTTGTCACGCCAAAAGGGTTCGGGGCGCTGCGTCAAGGCGTAGTGCAGCTTCACAAAGTCGGCCACCCGGGCGTAGCGCTCGGCCATGAAGGCGTTGAAGTGGCGCGCCACCGGCACCATGTCGCCGTCAGCCGGGAACAGGTGCGACAGCAGGTAAGCCGCCGATTCGATCAGGCCCACGCCCGAGGCTTCCAGCGGCTCGATGAAGCCGCCGCTGAGCCCCACGGCCACGCAGTTGTGCCGCCATTGCGTGTCGCGGTAGCCGACCGGCAACGCCAGCGCACGCGCGCTCAGCCCCTCGGCCGCAGGGCCCACGTGCGCGCGCAGCAGGGCTTCGGCCGCGTCGTCGCTGGTGTGGGCGCTGCTGTAGACATAGCCCACGCCGCGGCGCTGGTGCAAGCCAATATCCCAGGTCCAGCCCGCCGCATGGGCGGTGCTGATGGTGGCGCTGGCAATGGGCGCGTCGGCGCGCGGGTAAGGCACTTGCAGGGCGAGCGCGCGGTCCACAAAGAGTTGGTCGGCCAGTGAGCGCAAAGGCACCCCCAGCGCTTGCCCAATCAACTTGGCATGGAAGCCGGTGCAGTCGACGTACAGATCGGCGCGCAGCGGGCCGTGCTCGGGCGTGTGTACGGCGGCGATGGCGCCTTGCGCATCCAGATCGACCTGCCCTACCGTGCCCAACAGGTGCTGCACCCCCAGACTGCGCGCGTGCGCGCCAATGAACTGCGCGAAGCGCCCGGCGTCAAAGTGGTAGGCGTAGTTCAGTGGGCCCACGTAATCGGCGTCGATCACGCGCTTGGGCGCGCGCCCGGCCTCCACCACGCGCTGTTGCAGCGTCACGGCTTGGGCCAAAGGCACGCCCTCGCCGGCCAGCCCCAGCAGCCAGTAGGGCAGCAGTTCAGGGCCGCCAGGCCGTTGGCTCATGGTGCTGAAGGGGTGGAAGTAGTACTCAGGCCCGGGGCTGCCGGGCGGCCGCACCCAGTGCGCGAACTGGATGCCCTGCTTGAAGGTGGCCGTGCACTCGCGCACGAAGTCGGCCTCGGCCAAGCCCAGCAGCGACAGCGTGCCGCGCATCGAGGGGAAGCTGCCCTCGCCCACGCCCACGGTCGGGATGTCGCTGGCCTCCAGCAAGCGCACGCGCACCGCACCGGGCAAGCCACAACCGAGGGTTTTCGCCAGCAGCGCAGCGGTCAGCCAACCGGCGCTGCCGCCGCCCACGATGAGCACGTCTTGGATCGGTTTCAAGGCGAAATCCTTCAATGAAATCAGTTAGTTAAGAAGTCGTTCGATGCTGTGCCAGCGGCATCTTAGGCGCAAAAGACATCGCTGTCATTTCCTATTGACAGCGTTGTCATTGGCAGCCAAGATCACTTCCGCCGAGCGCCGTGGAACAGGTTGGGCCCGCATCTCCGACCTGCTGCAGTACCCCGTTGATTCGCACCGCTGTCCGCCCCCCGTTCCCCTTTCGCCGATTTCTAGGAGACCCGATGAACCCCTCCCGTGTGCCCTCCCGAGCCCTGATGGGCTCACCCATTCAACTGGCAGTGCTGGCGCTGGCGGCAAGCTTGAGCCCAGCCATGGCCCAAACACCGGCCGAGAAGCCGACCGACGCCGGCGACAAACTGCCCGAGGTGGTGGTGACGGCCACCAAGCGCACCACATCGCTCCAACGCACACCGGTGGCCGTGACGGCGCTGAGCGCACAGTCGCTGGAGAACGCACACATGAGCACGATCCTCGACATCGTGCACCTGGTGCCCGGCCTGTCGGCCACCGCCCAGGGTGACCATGGCGTCACCACCATGACCCTGCGCGGCATCGGTAACGACACCGCCAAGACCGAGTACGCCGACCCTGAGGTGGCGCTGTTCGTGAACGGCGTTTACGCCCCCCGCCCAGAAGGGGCGGCCGCCATGATGTTCGACATGGAGGGCGTGGAGGTGCTGCGCGGTCCGCAGGGGACGCTGTGGGGCCGGAACTCCACCGTGGGGGCCGTGAACTTCAAAACTGCACCGGCCGTGCTCAAGCAGCAGTCGGGGAACATCGAAGGCGGCATGGGCAACTATGGGCGCCTGGCCACTCGGGGGCACTTCAACGTGCCGCTGGGCGATGAGTTGGCACTGCGCTTTGCCTTCGCCCATGAACAGCGCGACGGCTACGTCGACTACCAGAACCCGACCCGCTACACCGTGGCCCAGCAGCAAGCCGCTTGGCTGGCCGCTGCCCCCACCAACACCTTGGCGCAGTGGAAGCCGATCAACTACAACCTCTTCGTGCAGGGCGGGCCGAAGTACAACGCCCAGAACCAGACGGCCGCGCGCATCAGCATGACCTGGAAGCCCGTCAACGAGCTGAGCTGGGCTCTGTCCTACGAACGCTTCCAGGACCGTGGCACGCCCTCCATGAACTTGAACCAAGTGCCTCGGGCAGGCCAGAAGTTCTGGTCGGCGCTCATCGACACCGCGCCCTACCTGGAGCGCAACGCCGACGCCGTGCGCAGCCACATCGACTACGCGCTCTCGAGCGACATGCGGCTCACCTACGTGATGGGCTGGAGCAAGTTCTTCGGTGCATCCACCTTCGACCAAGACGGCGGCCAAGCCGGGGCGCCCACCAGCTTCGCCACGGGCGGTGCGGGCTTCCAGGAAAACCGCACGAACTGGTCCCACTACAACAGCCACAGCCATGAGTTGCAGTTGCAGTCGGTGGGCCAACGGGAAGTGGACTGGATCTTGGGCCTGTACTACGGCGCCGAAAACAACGGCATCCGTTTCGACATCCCGATCTTCAACGGCACGCAAGAGGGCACACTGAGCTGGCAAGGCAGCTTTGTGCAGCCCAAGCAGACGGTTGACACGCGGGCCGTGTTCGGCCAAGCCACTTACAACGTGACGGACGCGCTGCACCTGACCGGCGGCATCCGCTACACGCGCGATGTGCGCACCAACGTCAATGGCCGAGGCCATGGCTGGGCCTATTTGCCTGAGTCGGTCACCGGCTTCGCCTGGGTGCCGGTCGATCCCGGTTGCAACACCAGCGGCGTCGACTTCAAGGGCGGCTGCGGCTTTGGCCAGGGTGACGTCAACGACGGCCGCTACAGCGGCAGCAAGGCCACCTACTTGCTGCGCCTGAGCTACGACATCAGCCGCGACACCATGGCCTACGCCAGCGTGGCCACCGGATACAAATCGGGCGGCTTGCAAGACCGGGGCGGCAAGTACAAGCCCGAGAACCTGACCAGCTACGAAGCCGGCCTGAAGACCACCTTGGCCGGGGGTGCGATGACCTTCAACACAGCGGTCTATCACATCGACTTCAGAGACTTTCAGTTCGGTGCACCGGCCATCGACCCCAGCGGCGCACGCTTCTTTGGTTTCGCCAACGCGAAAGGAGCCAAGGTCAACGGCCTGGAGCTGGAGTTCGCAGCCAAGCTGTCACCCAATGACCGACTTCACCTGACCGGCGCATTCACCAAAAGCCGGCTGGGCGAGTTGGTGGGCTTCTCGAACGACTACACCCTGCCCAACTGCACCGACCCGCGCGCCCTCAACGTGCCCGGCGACCCCAGCAAGGGCTACATCAGCGCCCGTTGCCTGGACGTGACCGGCAACGACATGCCGCACGCGCCGCGCTTCAGCGGGACGCTGCTCTACGAGCACAGCTTCGCGTTGGGCAATGGCACGCTGACGCCACGCACCAGCATCCACTACCAAACCGCGAGCTACCTGTCGGTCTTCAACCTGGGGGATGGCGACCGGCAAAAGGCCTATGCACGCATGGACATCGGAGCCCGCTATGTGAGTGGCAGCTGGTACGCCGACTTCTTCGTGCGCAACGTCACCGACGGCAAGGTCAAAACCAGCGCTGGCGGTGGTGCCAACGGCATCTTCACCGCCCAGTACAAGCCCCCACGCATGTTCGGCTTCAACGTTGGGATGGACCTGTGAAGCCAAGCACGCACCCACCCTTGCAAGCCCGCTGTTGAGCCCGCTGGCGAACCCCGCGACCGCCCACCCGGGCGCGCGTTGCGGGCCACGTGCCCGCACGCCACACGGGGTCCGGGGTTCGCCAGTCCTTTTGCGCCAACGCACACCACCCCAGCCCCGCGCCCCCGTGCGGGGCCCATCTCACTGAGCAACGCCCATGCGCCGCTCCACCTTCATCGCGGGTCTCGCAGCCACGGCAGCAGCGCCGGTGTGGTCGCAGCCTGCTGCGGGCAGCCTCACCATCGCCAGCTTCCCCGACCTCGACCGCGCCGCCAAGGCCGAGCAGGTCGCCTGGCAGCGCAGCCACGCACCGCGCACGCTCAACATCGTGTCGCGCAACTACGCCGACCACCACAACGCCATGAGCGCCGTGCTGGCCACCGGCAGCGGCCAGCCCGATGTGATGGCGCTGGACCTGCGCTTCATCGGCAAGTTCGCCGCCGGCGGCGGCCTGGAAGACCTGCGCGCCCCGCCCTACGCGGCCGGCCCCCTACTGGCGCAGCTGCCCCGCTTTTCTGTGGCGCAGGCCACCGCCGCCAAAGGGCAGTTGGTGGCGCTGCCGACCGACATCGGCCCCGGCACGCTGCTCTACCGCAGCGATCTGCTGGCCCAAGCCGGTCTGACGGAGGCCGAGCTGACCGCCTCCTGGCCCGATTACCTCGCCGCTGGCCGGCGCCTCAAACAAGCCACCGGCGCCGCTTTGCTGACCGACAGCGCCGAGCTGCGCGACATCTTGTTGCGCGTGGGCCTGCAGGACGGCGAGGGTCTGTACTTCAGCCCCGAGGGCCGTGTGCTGGTGGCCACCGAGCGCTTCCACCGCGCATTCGAGATGGCGCGCAGCCTGCGCCAAGCCGGGCTGGATTTGGGCGCCCCGGCCTGGACCAACGAGTGGACCGCCGCCTTCCGCCAAGGCCGCGTGGCCACGCAAATGATGGGCTGCTGGCTGTGCGGCCACCTCAAAAACTGGCTGGCCCCCGAGCAAGCCGGGCGCTGGCGCAGCGCGCCGCTGCCGGGCGGCTTGGTGGCCAGCTACGGGGGCAGCTTCTATGCCATCCCCAAGCACGCGCCCAACAAACAAGCGGCGTGGGATTTCATCCAGCGCATGGTGCTGGCGCCGCGCGTGCAGCTGCAGTCGCTGCGCACGCTGGACGCCTTTCCCGCGCTGCTGGCGGTGCACCAAGACCCGGTGATGGACGAGCCCCTGCCCTACCTGGGCGGGCAACGCGCCCGCCAGCAGTGGCGCGACACCGCCGCCCGCGTGCCCGCCACGCCGGTGCACAAGTTCGACGCCCTGGCCACCGCCATCGTGCGCGACGCCTACGAGCAGGTGGTGGCCCAAGGGCGCCGCATTGGCGAAGTGTTGGCCGAAGCCAAATCCTTGATCGAACGCAGGGCCCGCCGATGAGTGCTGCACCCCCCACCCCCAAGCCCACGTCCACCCCCCGGCGCCGGTGGCGGCTGGCCACGCCCTACCTGTTCGTGGCGCCGTTCTTCGTGCTGTTCGCCGTGTTCGGGCTGTTCCCGATGCTGTTCTCGCTGTGGCTGTCGTTCCACCAGTGGGAGCCGTCTGAAGGCCTGGCCGCCATGCGCTGGGTGGGGCTGGAGAACTACCAGTACGCCCTCACCGACCCCTGGTTCCTACAGGCCCTGGGCAACACCGCTTGGCTGGCCCTGGCGGCCGGCTTGCCGCAGCACTTGGTGGCGCTGCCGCTGGCCTACCTCATCCACCGCCGCGTGCGCCGCGGCCGCAACCTGGTGCTGGGGGCTTACTTCGTGCCCTACATCACCAGCAGCGTGGCGGTGGCCCTGATCTTCGGCACGCTCTACAGCAAGGACTACGGCCTCATCAACGCCGCCCTGGCCGAGCTGACGCGCCTGCCGCTGGTGGGCGCTTGGCTGCCGGTGCAGCCCGACTGGCTGGGCGACGCCGCCTACACCAAGCCCGCCGTGGCCTTCGTGGTGTTCTGGCGCTACCTGGGCTGGAACCTGGTGCTGTACCTGACGGCCATGCAGACGCTGGACGAGGACCTGTTCGAGGCCGCCACGCTGGACGGCGCGGGCCTGTGGCGCCAGTTCTTCTCCATCACCCTGCCGCTGCTGCGACCCATGATCTTCTTTGCCGTCACGCTCACGCTGATCGGCTCGCTGCAGCTCTTTGAGGAGCCCTTCATCCTCATCGACAGCGAGAAAGGCGTGGCCCGCTCGGTCATGACGGCGGCCATCTTTCTCTACCAAACCGCCTTCAACGATGGCGACTTCGGCACCGCCTCGGCGCTGGCCTGGGCGCTGTTCGCGCTGATCGCCGCACTGACCTGGGCCAACGCCAAGCTGTTCGGCAAAAGCGCTGGAGACGGCCGTGGCTAAGCAGTTCCATGCCCGCCCCGCCCCACTTAGCCTATGGGGCTGGCTGCCCTTGGTGGCCGGCGCCCTGCTGGTGCTGGCGCCGTTCTGGTTCACCTTCGTGTTCGGCACGCACCAGCGCACGGCCATCTTCAACACGCCGCCACCGCTGTGGTTCGGTGAGCACGCCGCCACCAACCTCGATCTGCTGCTGGAGCGCCTGCCCTTTTGGCGCAACCTGGCGCTGTCGGTCTACGTGGCGCTGGCCACCACCTTGCTGAACCTGCTGTTTTGCTCGATGGCCGGCTACGCCTTTGCGATGTTCGAGTTCAAAGGCAAGCAGGCGCTGTTCACGGTGGTGCTGGCTTCCATGATGGTGCCCAGCTTCCTGAACATGATCCCCAGCTTCATGGTCATGCAATGGCTGGGCTGGCTGGACCAACCGCGCGCTCTCATCGTGCCGGCGGCTGCTGGCGCTTTGGGCATCTTCATGGTGCGCCAGTCGGCCGCGCAAAGCGTGCCGCGCGAGCTGCTGGAGGCCGCGCGCATCGACGGCGCGGGCGAACTGCGCATTTACTGGAGCGTGGTCCTGCCCCTGCTGCGGCCCGCGCTGGGCACGTTGGGCCTCATCACCTTCATCGCCAGCTGGAACAACTTCATGGGGCCGCTGGTGGTCATGCGGGCGGTCGAGAACTACACGCTGCCGCTGGCCCTGCGCTCCATGCAAAGCCCCAACAACACCGAGTGGGGCGCCCTGATGCTGGGCAGCGCCATCGCCCTCTTGCCGCTGCTCATCGTCTATGTCTTCAGCGCCCGCCGTTTGGTGGCCGGCCTCACCGCCGGCGCCGTCAAAAGCTAACCCCCTGCACCCACCCATGAACGCCTTGTACGACCCCCACCTCGCCCCTACCCCCGCCCCCACCCACGCCGCGGCGCTGGCCAGCAAGCTGCGCGCCGATTTCGTGTGGGGCGCCGCCACCAGCGCGGCCCAGATTGAAGGCGGCGCCTTCGAGGGCGGCAAAGGCCCCTCCATCTGGGACGATTTCTGCCGCCAGCCCGGCAAGATCGTCGACGGCAGCACCATCGACGTGGCCTGCAACCACCTCACACAGTGGCGCGAAGACATCGCGCTGATGCGCCAGATTGGCCTCGGCGCCTACCGCTTCTCCATCAGCTGGCCGCGCGTGCAGCCGCTGGGCCAAGGCGCCTGGAACGAGGAAGGTTTTGCCTTCTACGACCGCCTGATCGACGGCCTGCTGGCGGCCGGCATCAAGCCCCACCTCACGCTGTACCACTGGGACTTGCCGCTGGCCCTGCACCAGCTTGACGGTGGCTTGTTGTCGCGCAACGTGGCGCCGCGCTTTGCCGCCTACGCCGCCGAAGTGGCGCGCCGCTTTGGTGACCGCGTGTGCAGCATCGCCACGCTGAACGAGCCGCTGTGCTCGGCCTGGCTGGGCTACGAGGTCGGCCAGTTCGCGCCCGGCCACACCAACCGCCGCGAGGCCTTCCAGGTAGCGCACCACCTGCTGTTGATGCACGCGCAAGCGATGCAGGCCATGCGAGCGGTCACGCGCGCCAAGCTGGGCATCGTGCTCAACCACACGCCCGCCTTTGCCGCCGAGGCCACCGAGGCCGACCGCCGCGCCGCGCGCTTGGCCGACGGGCTGGACGTGCGCTGGTACATGGACCCCTTGTTCCGCGGCCACTACCCGCAAGACGTGCTGGCCCACCTCGGCCCCGACGCCCCGCTGGTGCAACCCGGCGACCTGGAGCTGATGCAGCAGCCGCTCGACTTTTTGGGCCTGAACTTCTACACCCGCCAGTTCATCAGCACCACCGAGCCCAAGCGCCCGCCACCGGGCCAGTTCGGCTTCACCGACATGGGCTGGGAGATCTACCCCAAGGCGCTGACCCAACACCTGGTGCGCCTGACCCGCGAGTACAGCCCGCCCCCGATCTACATCACCGAGAACGGCATGGCCGCCCCCGATGTGATGCAAGAGGGGCGCGTGCACGACGAAGCCCGCATCCGCTACCTGCACGAGCACCTGCAAGCCATCGCCCGTGCCTGCGAACTGGGCGCCGACGTGCGCGGCTATTTCTACTGGAGCCTGCTCGACAACTTCGAATGGAACAGCGGCTACACCAAGCGTTTTGGCCTGGTGCACGTTGACTACCAAAGCCAGCGCCGCACCCTCAAAGACAGCGCGCACTGGTACCGCGAGTTCCTGGCCGCCGCGCGCTGAACCCTCAGGGCTGCGGCGCCACCAGCACCCCCGGCGCCTCGCGCCACAGCGCATCGGGCGCCTGCGCCACCAAGCCCGCGCGCCAGCGCACAAAAGCCGTGGCCAGGGTGGTGATCCGGCGGCGCAGCTCGGTATTGCGCGCCGCAGGGCCGGGCTCACCGCAGGCGGCGTGACACAGCAGGTTGCTAGGCGCCTCGAAGTGGCAGTGGGTGGTGCCCACCACCTCCAACGAGCGCCCTTGAACCGAAGCGGCGGTCAAACCCCGGCCCAACTGCTGCGCGTTGCAGCTGGCCGGTGGTGCGAATAGCGCGTACATCGGGAACGGCACCGGGCCTGCTTCGCGTTGGGCCGCGCTCATGCGGTCCACGGGGTCCAGCCCCAACCAGCCCACGGTGCGCGGGTC
>CAZAIR010000022.1:0-19126 GCA_964485225.1 uncultured Burkholderiaceae bacterium | reverse complement strand
CAAGACCGAGTGAGGCGGGCACGGGGCCAGCCGCACCGGCGCGGCTGGCGAGAATCCCGCCCATGCCCACCCTGCACACAAGCTTGCCGCTGGCCGAGCGCTTGGCGCTCTACCTCGACCTGATCCGCTGGAACCGGCCCGCCGGCTGGTTGTTGCTGCTGTGGCCCACGCTCAGCGCCTTGTGGCTGGCGGCCGACGGCTTTCCTGGATGGCATCTGACGCTGGTGTTCATCGGCGGTACGGTGCTGATGCGCTCCGCCGGCTGTTGCGTCAACGACGTGGCCGATCGGAACTTTGACCGCCATGTGCAGCGCACCGCGCAGCGGCCGGTGACCAGTGGCCGCTTGGGCGCACGCGAGGCCTTGGTCGTCGGCGCGGCTTTGGCGTTGTTGGCCTTTGCGCTGGTCCTGACCACCAATCCGCCCACCATCATCTTGAGCTTTGCGGCCTTGGCCGTGGCCGTGGCCTATCCCTTTGCCAAGCGCGTTTTGGCCATGCCGCAGGCGGTGCTGGGTGTGGCTTTCAGCTTCGGCATCCCGATGGCCTTCACTGCCGTGCAAGGCGGTGCAAGCTGGCAGTTGGGCACGGTGGCCGAGGCCATCCCGCCGTTGGCTTGGGTGCTGGTGGCCGCCAACCTGTGCTGGGTGTTGGCCTACGACACCGAGTACGCGATGGTCGATCGCGATGACGACCTGAAGATCGGCATCCGCACCAGCGCCATCACCTTGGGCCGTCATGACGTGGCGGGCGTTGCGGTGTTCTACGCGCTGTTCATCGCCGGCTGGAGTTGGGCCGGTTGGCAGTTGGGTCTGGGTTGGGTGTTTGCGCTCGGCATGGCGCTGGCAGCAGCGCAAGCACTGTGGCACCTGACCTTGATCCGCCATCGCACGCGAGAGGGCTGCTTCAAAGCCTTCCGACTGAACCACTGGCTGGGCGCGGCGGCTTTCGCGGGCCTTGCCTTGGACTTGGCGCTGAAGGCTTGAACCTCAGAGCTTGGGTATGCGGATGCGGCTCACCATCAACGAGCCCGACAGCAGCCACAGCAGCACCAAGGGGTGCAGCGTCCAGCCCAACCATTGCACCTCACCCCCCCACAGGCCAGCACCCACGGCGCCTTGGTGCGCGGCCAGGGCCATCAAGGCCACCAGCACGATAGACGTGGGAATGGGCGTGCCTTCAAAGTAGGCCACCTTGCCGTCAGCGCCTGAGAGCGCTTCAGCGGTTACGTTGTAGCGCGCCAGCCGGCTCACGCCGCAGGCGACGAAGAACACGAGCACGATGCGGTCCCAGCCCCCCTGCATGCCCGCGGCGTAGGCGATGCTGGCGGGCACCACGCCAAAGCTGATCACGTCAGCCAGCGAATCCAGCTCGCGCCCCATCGCGCTGCTGGCCTGCCGCCAGCGGGCGATGCGCCCGTCCAGCACATCGAACACCAGCGCCGCCGGCACCAGCGCGCAGGCGTAGAACAGGTGCAGCACATCCTGCGTTTGCAAGTAAGTCATGCACGAGAACAGCGCGCCCACGCCGCAAAAAGCGTTGGCCAGGGTGAACCAATCGGCGAGGTGGAACTCGCGGATCATCGAAAACGGTTTGGGGCGCGGAGCGTTCATGGTGAGGCAGGATAGCCCGGCGCACCGGCCTCAGCCGCCCAGCGTGGCCCGGGGTGGCGCAGTTGGTTTGGCACTTTGACGCCGCCAGGCCTTGTGCCACAGGTGCGGCAGCAGCAAACGCAGCGGCAAGCGCAGCGTGTGGGCGCGGACGTAGAGCAGCTTCTCGGCCACGCGCCGCCACCAAGGTGCGCAACTGGCGTGCTGCGGCCTCAGCGCTTGGGCGTAGAGCGGCTGCAGCATCGCCAACGCCAGCGCGGCCGAGGCAGACACCGTGGGTTGCGGCGCGCGTGCCACCCCCAGCACCGCTTGGCGCTGGCGCTGCACCAGGGCGAGTACGTCTGCCAAGCCCAGCACTTGGGCGCGCGTGCACAGCTGGTGCTCGAAAGCCGGCTCGGCCACGCTGAAGTGGCGGATCAGGCCGTCGATGTCGAGCAGATCGCGCAGCCCGCGATCAAACTCCCCGCTGACCACCAAATGCAGTGCGCTGTGCAGCACCAGATCGGTATCGCACAAGGTGCGCAAGTGCTTGTAGCCCGGCAACACTGGCGCCGCAGCCAGCAGCTGCGCCGTGTCCACCGGGTAGCGGCCCAAGGGCGGCGCCAAGGCGTGGTGCAAATCGACGGTGCTGTGACGCAGGATGTGCACCACGGGCGGCACCTCGTGCGACCACTCCCGGTAGAAGCGGTCGTCGTGTGCGTCGGTGTGCGGATCAGGCGCCCACCCGGCCACCAAGAGTGCGTCTTCAAAGCGCTTGAGGTGAGCGCGGTCCACCAGCAGGTCGATGTCCGAAAAGGTACGCCCCTGCGATACCGGCAAGCCGCGCGCCATGTAGGCCGTGCCTTTGAGCACCACCCAGGGCAGGTTCAGCGGCTCCAAGGCCTCGGCCAAATGCGCCAGTTCGCGCTGCATGCGGGCGTGGCGGCGCTCGGCCAGGGCCTCGGCGGCGTCCAGTACGCTGCGCGCCTTGTCAGGCCTCGGCGCCGCGCCCAAACGCGCATTCAAACTGCCCAGCAGGCCCGATTGCCTGGCTTGGCTCAAAGCCAGCGACCACTGGGCCGGCGTCCATTCACTGGTGCCACCCGGCACGGTAAGCGCCTGTGTCAGGGCGTCGGTGCTGCGGGCGTCATGCATGGTTGGTCAGCTCCTCCACGCCCCGCAAGGCGTCGGCCAAGGACCCGTAGCGCAAGTGCAGGCAAGCGCTTTGCGCCATCAAATCAGACAACGCTCGGAATGCTGGCAGGCCTAGTTGCCCGTAGTTGAAGCTCTGGTCGATCATGTCCAGCATGGTGGCTGGACGGGCCAGCGGGGTGGGGGTAAGTGCTGCGCCCGCCTGGAACTGCGGGAACACCACCCAGGCCGGGCGCGCAGGCTCGGCCATGCGCGCCACATGCTCGGCCAAGGGCCGTGCGTGCGACACCACGCCCTTCACCGTGTCGGTACACGGGGCGTTGAACACCGCCTGTGGCGCGAAGCTTTGGATGATGCCGATGGACTGGTTCTTCAAGCTCACCGCCCGACACAAAGGCAGCACACGGGGTGCTTCGCCGTCGAGAGGTATCAGTGCCATTTCATCGGTCAGCAGGCGCCAACCGCTGTACATCAACCCGGCGCACAAGGTGCTTTTGCCCGACCCCGGTGGTGCTGGCAGCACCAAGGCTTGGCCGTCGCGCTCCAGCACCGCCGCGTGCAGCAGCAGGTAATGCTTGACGTTGGCGGCGATGCACCAGTTCATCGCCCATTCCAGCAGCGGGAACGCATGCGCCGCCACCATGAGCTCGAACGGCGTTTCGCCCTCGAAGCGAAACTGCGCCATCCAGCCCCGGCGCGGGCGCCAAGTGCGCTCCACCGCCAGATCAAAGTCGATGAAGTCATCGACCCCGCCCACCGGATGGGCGGCATACAGCAAGGCCAACCCCTGAGCCACCGTCTCAAACGGCGAGCGGATGCGGTAAGTGAAGGGCCCGCACACCAAACGCAGGCCATCGCCCTGTAGGGCGTCGCGCAGAGCTTGCGGTGACAGGTCCCCTAGGCGCTGTGTCATGCCGTCACGTCCACCAAGCCGTGGGCCTGCAGGGCTGCAAGCGCCGCCGCCACCGCGGCAGCCTGCTCATCGGGCGGGTCGTCTGGGTAGACCTGGGACAGCAAGACCACCAAATCCGGTGCTGTCATGGGGCCGACTTGCAGCGCAGCGAGCACCGCAGCTGCCACTTCGTCGAGCAAGTGTGTGGTCTCCCGCTCTGCATCGAATACCGCTGCTTGGTCATCGGCAGCGAAAACATGCATCGAAGCGGCGCGGGCGATCTGGTAGCGGCGGTCCATCAACAAAAAGGCCGGCTACCTTGCGGTGCCGGCCGTTTGGGCCAAGGGGCGGTGAGCGCCTCAGGCGGTTTCAGACTGCATGAACTTGGTCAAGAACTCGGCCATGGCTGTGTCGCCCACCATCGAGGCTTCGGCAATCCGCGTGGATGAGAACGGAAAGTTCTTGATCACACCAGTGTGCATGCCGAGCTCAAACGCCTTGGCGTTCAGCCAAGCGCCGACCCACATCTTCACGGCAGGCGAGGCCGCAGAGCGGCCAGCGGGAGGCGTACCCATCACCTCAAGCATGGAGAAGGGGTTGCCGTTCTGGCGCTTGAATTGAGCCGTTCCACCGATGACTCGATCGGTATAAGGAATGGCCTTCTCATTGCCAAGCACGCCCACCCAGTTCCTCTCGTTCGCCCAGAAACTGTTGGCGGCGCCTGAACAAACCGGGTTATCGCCACTGACCAACGAGCGCGCCATCTGCGCCGATTTGACCGATTGCCATCCCGACACGGAACACAGCGTGGCGCCGAATTCCGACCCTTTCAGCGTCACCACCGGCTTCGGCGGGGCATTTACGGCCATGGCGGCCAGAGGCGCGCCAGCGGCAGCAGCCATGGCAGCACCCTTGCCAACTCCCTTCAGCAGCGCGCGGCGGCGTGCGGGGCTTTTCAGCGGGGTCGGGTTCAGCTCAGACATGGCAGCTCCAGGCGGGGCAAAAGACAAAAAACCGTCACGTCGGACGGCGTACGCCAAAAAAGTGAACCTTTTGGCGGCAATTGATAGCGAGTGTTTCACATCGGCCGCCAAGTGCCAGCCCCGGCGCCCCCCTGATTCAGGTGGGGAAGCGGCGCAGCAGGGTCATCGTTTCGTCGCCGGCGCATGCGTTTCAAGCCATCGGCATTGCGCTTGGTCAGTTGCGCGTGGCGCTGTTGCAGCGGACTTTTCACACTGCCTGCCATCACTTCAGGAGCCCCCATGACCCTCATCCGCCTGGCCTTGACCGCCCTCGTTGCCACCTGCTTCACCGCCGCCGCTTCGGCCGAAGAGCAGGAGTGGGTGCTGCGCGTGAAGCAGGAAGCGAGGAGCTTGGCCATCACTTTGAACGGACACAGCAGTTATGGCTCGGGCGCCCACCGGGTACAGGGCTCAGGCCAATTGGTGGAGCGCGCTCGTGCGGTGAGTCCGTTCAGCCGGGTGCGGGTGGACGGCCCGGTGGATGTGCAGTTGGTCCAGGCCAGCGCCGAGGCGCTGCGGGTGGTGGCGGACGACAACATCGAGCCATTGGTCGCTACCTCGGTTGAGGGCGATACCTTGGTCGTGGGCATCAAGCCGGGGTCTGGGTTCAGAACCCGGCATCCCGTCAGGGTGGTGGTTGACTTCAAACAACTGGCAGGCTTGAGCTTGAAGGGCTCGGGTGATGCCCGCTTGGAGCGCTTCAAAGGCGAGCGCTTGCAACTGGAGCTGAGTGGCTCTGGCAATGTGGCCATCGGCTTGTTGGAGGTGCGCGAGTTGCTGGGCCGATTGAGCGGTTCGGGTGATGTGCAAGTGGCCGGGCAGGCCGATCAGCAAGACTGGGACCTGAGTGGTAGCGGCGATGTGAGCGCCAGCTCACTGAGCGGGCGGCAGGTGCGCGCTCGGCTGTCGGGCAGTGGCGATGCCAGCCTGGGCGTGGCACAGGAGCTGGACGCGACCTTGAGTGGCAGTGGCGACTTGCGCTATGCGGGCCGCCCCAAACTGCGCAGCCAGGTGACGGGCTCGGGTGAGTTGACGGCGCGCTGAGCGCTCAAGCGGGGCTGTCGAGCCCACGGCGCAGTTGGATCGCCTCGGCCACCGCGCTGACGCCCAATTGCGGTTGCTCGGCCAAGTCGGCCACCGTGCGGGCCAAGCGCAGCACCCGGTGGTAGGCCCGTGCGCTCCAGGCCAGTTGGGTGGCGGCTTGGGCCAGCAGGGCGCGGGCGGCAGCATCCAGCGGGGCATGCAGGTCCAAGTCGGCCGGCTGAAGGAGCGCATTGGGTACACCTTGGCGTGCCATCGCTAGAGCGCGTGCCTTGGCTACCCGCTCCGCCACCACGGCCGTGCGTTCGCCCGAGGGCGCGGCATCCAGCTCTGCCGGGGCTAGCAGCGGCACGCTGACGCTGCAATCGATGCGGTCCAGCAACGGGCCTGACAGGCGCGCCCGGTAGCGGCTCACGGCCTCTGGCGCGCAGCGGCAAGCGCGACGTGGGTTGCCCAGGTGACCACAGGGGCAAGGGTTCATGGCGGCAACCAGCTGGAAGCGTGCCGGGAACTCGGCCGAGCGGGCGGCTCGGGCGATCTGCACGCGACCGGTTTCCAAAGGCTCTCGCAGTGCCTCCAATGCGGCGCGCGGGAATTCGGGTAGCTCATCGAGGAACAAAACGCCGTGGTGGGCCATCGAGATCTCGCCCGGGCGGGGCGGGCTGCCGCCGCCCACCAAGGCCACGCTGGAGGCCGAGTGGTGGGGGCTCCGAAAGGGCCGGGCGTCCCATGCGGCAGGGTCAAAGCCGGGTTGCAAGGAGCGCACGGCCGCGGCTTCTAGGGCGTCGGCCACGTTCATGGGTGGCAACAGGCCGGGTAAGCGTGCGGCCAACATCGACTTGCCGGTGCCGGGTGGCCCGACCAACAGCAGGTTGTGTTGCCCAGCGGCAGCAATCTCGAGCGCCCGCTTGGGCGCCGCTTGACCGCGCACGTCGGCCATGTCCAGCGGGCTGGGGCCGGCCTGGGCTTCCGGGTGCGCTGGTGCTTTCAGCGGTACAGCGCCTTCGGCTTGCAATGCGGCCACCACGTCCAGCAGATGTGGGGCCTCGCGCACCGCCAGGCCGGGCACCAGAAGGGCCTCGGCGGCGCTGCCTGGTGGCAGCACCAGGCCGCGAGGTCCGCCGTGGGCGGCCAAGGCCTGTGCCAAGGCGCCGCGCACCGGGCGCAGAGCGCCGCTGAGAGACAGTTCGCCAGCCCACTCCCAAGCGTCCAAGGCGGCCGGGTCGATCTGATCGCTGGCGGCCAACAGCCCGAGCGCAATGGGCAGGTCGAAGCGCGCGCCTTCTTTGGGTAGATCGGCCGGGGCCAAGTTAACGGTGATGCGGCGATCGTGCGGGAAGCGCAAACCGGCACTGGTGAGGGCGGCGCGCACGCGCTCCCGTGCTTCCTTGACCTCGGTGTCGGCCAAGCCGACGAGGGTGAAGCTGGGCAAGCCTGGCGCCAGATGCACCTCGACGCTGACGGGCAAGGCCTGCAGTCCCACCAGCGCGCGGCTGTGCAAGGTGGCCAGAGACATGGCAACGCTCCCCTGAATGCTTATGGGGCGGATTCTGGCGCCGCCGAGCGAGCGCCCAACGCACCAACATAGGGCACCAATTTGGGGCACCCCTTGGCGGGACTGGGTCCGTCGGAAAAGGGGGCCCTGCTTTGGTGCGTCGCAAGGGTCTGGCCCCGCTGGCCATGCCTTGGCACAGAAGCTGCTCAGTTGGTAACAAAGCGCCCGGACCTGCGCTTTCTCATTCCTACCCACCTCTGGAGCACCAACATGGCGAAAACCCCCTTCATCCTCGGCGCGATGGCCTTGTCTGCCGCCCTTATGGCCCCTGTGGGCACGGCTTCAGCGGCCGACACGCTCAGTTTCAACGCCAGCGTGGTGAGCGACTACCGCTACCGCGGCATCTCGCAAACCCGTCTGAAGCCCGCCGTGCAAGCCGGTGTGGATTACGCGCTGGCCAGCGGTTTCTACGTGGGCGCTTGGGGCTCGACGATCAAGTGGGTCAAGGACGCAGGCGGTGACGGCAGCACCGAGCTGGATCTTTACGGCGGCTACAAAACCGAAATCGCCAGTGGTTTGACGCTCGACGTGGGCTTGCTGCAGTACGTGTACCCCAGCAACAAGCTGAACCCCAGCGCCAACACGCTGGAAGGCTATGGCGCCCTGAGCTATGGCCCGGCCACGCTGAAGATCTCGCGCAGCTTCTCCAACTTGTTCGGCTTCAGTAACAGCAAGGGCTCGATGTACTACGACTTGAGCGCGACCTTCGACCTGGGCAGTGGCATCTCGATCACCCCGCACATCGGCCGCCAAACGGTTGAGAACAACAACGCGTCTTCGTACACCGATGCCTCGCTGACCCTGAACAAAACCATCGACGCCCTGACGCTGAGCATCGGCGTGGTGGACGCCAAGACGGGTGCCTATTTCAGCAAGGGCAAAGACCTGGGCAAACGCGGCCTGGTGCTGGGCGCCAAGTACACCTTCTAAGGAGACCCCATGAAACTCATCACGGCCGTTATCAAGCCGTTCAAGCTCGACGAAGTCCGCGAAGCGCTCAGCGCCATCGGCATTCAAGGCTTGACGGTTACCGAAGTCAAAGGCTTCGGCCGCCAGAAGGGCCACACGGAGCTGTACCGCGGCGCCGAGTACGTGGTTGACTTCCTGCCCAAGGTGAAGATCGAAGCCGCTGTCAGCGATGCGGTGGTCGACCAGGTCATCGAAGCAATCGAGAAGAGCGCACGCACCGGCAAGATCGGTGACGGCAAGGTCTTCGTACAACCGCTGGACCAAGTGGTGCGCATCCGCACTGGTGAAACCGGCGACGCCGCGCTGTAACCCCTTCTGACCGGCCTGACGCCCCGATGCCTTCAGGCCGACTTGCCCCCTGATTTCTCCCTTTGGAGCCTTTCATGAAAAAACTCCTGGCCACGATGGCGCTGGGCTTGAGCCTGCTGGCTCCGGCCTGGGCCCAAGATGTCGCCGCAAGCGCCGCGCCTGCGGCTTCCGCGGTTGCCGCGGTCGTTGAGGCTGCGGCCTCGGCCGCCCCAGAAGCCGCCGCGTCTGCGGCGGAAGCCGCGCCGGCTGCCGCCCCCATCAGTTTCAACAAGGGCGATACCGCCTGGATGATGGTCGCCACGCTGCTGGTGATCTTGATGACGATCCCCGGCTTGGCACTGTTTTATGGTGGCCTGGTGCGCGCCAAGAACATGCTCAGCGTGCTGATGCAAGTGATGGTGACCTTTTCGATGATCGTCGTGCTGTGGGTCATCTACGGCTACAGCCTGGCGTTCACTGAAGGCAATGCCTTCATCGGCGGCTTTGACCGCTTGATGCTCAAAGGCGTGTGGGACAACGTGGCGGGCACCTTCTCGCCAGCAGCCACCTTCAGCAAGGGCGTCTACATCCCCGAGATCGTGTTCGCTGCCTTCCAAGCCACCTTCGCGGGCATCACTTGCTGCCTGATCGTGGGCGCCTTCGCTGAGCGCATCAAGTTCAGCGCGGTGCTGGCCTTCTGCGCCATCTGGTTCACGTTCAGCTACCTGCCGATCGCCCACATGGTTTGGTATTGGATGGGCCCTGACGCCTACAGCAGCGCCGCAGTGGCCGCCGAGATGACCAGCAAGGCTGGCTTGATTTGGCAGCACGGCGCGCTGGACTTCGCCGGCGGCACGGTGGTGCACATCAACGCCGCTGTGGCTGGCCTGGTGGGTGCCTACATGGTCGGTAAGCGCGTGGGTTACGGCAAAGACGCCATCACCCCGCATAGCCTGCCGCTGACGATGACGGGCGCCGCCCTGCTGTGGGTGGGCTGGTTCGGCTTCAACGCCGGCTCGGCCCTGGAAGCCAACGGCTTCGCTGCCTTGGCCTTCATCAACACCTTCGTGGCCACCTCGGCCGCTGTGTTGGCCTGGATCGCCGGTGAAGCGCTGCTGCGTGGCAAGGCTTCGATGCTGGGTGCTGCCTCGGGTGCCGTGGCTGGCTTGGTGGCCATCACCCCGGCTGCGGGCAACGTGGGCGTGGGTGGCGCACTGGCCATCGGCGTCATCGCCGGCTTCGCCTGCCTGTGGGGTGTGACTGGCTTGAAGAAGCTGCTGAAGGCCGATGACTCGCTGGACGTGTTCGGTGTGCACGGCGTGGGTGGCATCGTCGGCGCCTTGCTGACCGGCGTGTTCGCCAGCCCCAGCCTGGGTGGCCCGAGCATGATGGGCGACTGGGTGACCGCCACCATGGTGACGCCTGAGGCCTACTCGATCGCCAGCCAAGTGTGGGTCCAAGCCAAGGGCGTGCTGATCACCATCGCTTGGAGCGGCATCGTCTCGGTCGTGGCCTTCAAGTTGGTGGACATGACCATCGGCCTGCGTGTCACCGAAGAGGAAGAGCGCGAAGGCCTGGACATCGCCAGCCACGGCGAGACGGCTTACAGCAAGTAAGCGCTGCTCGAACCGGCTCTAAAAGCCCGTTCAAAACCGCGACAAAGAGCCGTCCCACGGGGCGGCTCTTTTCTTTTGTGCCGGCGTCGCCATCTGTGATCTTTACCGTCCAAAGGCCGTTCCTAGAATGGCCCTTCAACTTGCCCGGAATTGCCCATGGTGCCGCACCTCATCACCGCCCTGACCGGGCCCATCAACGAGCTGGAGCAGCGCATCCTGGAGTCGATGCCCGCCATTGAGCGTTGGTTCCGCCTGGAGTGGATGGAGCACACGCCACCGTTCTACAGCTCGGTGGACCTGCGCAACGCCGGCTTCAAGCTGGCGCCGGTTGACACGAATCTGTACCCCGGCGGTTTCAACAACTTGACTGAAGCCATGCTGCCGCAGGCGGTGCAAGCGGCAATGGCGGCGATTGAAAAGATCTGCCCCGAAGCCAAGAACCTGCTGCTCATCCCTGAGAAGCACACCCGCAACCAGCACTACTTGTCCAACGTGGCCGTTCTGGTTCGCATATTCAGCCAAGCCGGCCTGAATGTGCGTTTGGGCACCTTGGATGAAACGGTGACCGCGCCCACGCCGCTGCCGCTTGCAGATGGCAGCAGTTTGGTGGTGGAGCCCTTGGTGCGTAAAAGCGGACGCCTCATGCTCAAGGGCTTTGACCCTTGCACCATCTTGCTGAACAACGACCTGTCGGCCGGTATTCCCAACATCCTCAAGAACTTGGAAGAGCAGTACCTGCTGCCGCCCCTGCACGCTGGCTGGGCTGTACGGCGCAAAAGCCGCCACTTCGCCGCGTATGAAGAAGTGGCCAAAAAGTTCGGCAAGCTGCTGGGCATGGACCCCTGGCTGATCAATCCCATGTACGAGACCTGCGGCAGCGTGGACTTTCAGACTGGAGAAGGTATCTCCTGCGTCAAGGCCCATGCTGAATCGCTGCTCGGCAAGATCCGTCGCAAGTACAAGGACTACGGCATCAACGAAAAGCCCTTCGTTATCGTCAAGGCCGATAACGGCACCTACGGCATGGGCATCATGACCGTGCGTGACGCCAAGGACTTGGATGAACTCAACCGCCGCACCAAGAACAAGATGGCCGTGGTGAAAGACGGCCAGCAAGTCAGCGAAGTGCTGATCCAAGAAGGTGTACCCACTTATGAGCGCGTGAACGACGGTGTGGCCGAACCCGTGGTCTACATGATGGACCGATACGTGGTCGGCGGCTTCTACCGCGTGCACGGCGAGCGCGGCATCGACGAAAACCTCAACGCCCCCGGCGCCAACTTCGTGCCCCTGGCCTTCGCCGAACCCGCGAACTTGGCCAAGCCCGGCCAGAAGCCCGGTGTCAGCGCGCCCAACCGCTTTTACATGTACGGGGTGGTAGCCCGCTTAGCGATGCTGGCGGCGAGTTACGAGCTGGAACAAACCGATCCGGCCAACGATGAGCTGGATGCGTTGGTCGGCTAGCTTCTGGTTGTGGTCAGCCGGAAGGCGCCCCTGAGCGCCGCACCCGCTGCGCTTGCCAGACTACCGTTGTATGAGTCCCACAAGAGGCTTGGGGTGTGCTGTTAAAAGCTCTTTCTAAATCAATGAGTTACACGTAGTTCGCTACTGATTTCAGAGCCCTGGGCAATACCCCAGGGGGCTCTTGATGGTCGGCTTCCTAAACTCTGTTGCACTTTTTTTACTGGAGGGTTGAACCCTCCGCAACGTGAGTGAAGCCATGAACACGAAGAATCCCAAGCGCCACTTGTTGGCCCTTGCTGCATTAGCCTTAGCTTCTCAAGCAACTGCCCAACCTGCAGCGCCGACCGAGCCTCAAAAGCTTGAAAAGGTGGAGGTAACCGGCACCAGCATCAAGCGCACCGACACTGAGACGGCCTCGCCTTTGCAGGTCATTCGCGCCGAAGACATCAAGCGCTCAGGCGTCACCAGCATGACGGAGTTGCTGCGACTGCTCCCGGCGGTTACCAGCGGTGGTCAGGATGACCTAACCAGCGGTAACGGCTTTGCGCAGGGGGTCTCCTCAGCATCCTTGCGTGGTTTGGGCTCAGCTTCGACGCTGACCCTGATCAACGGTCGCCGTATGGCAGCCACCGCAACCGCTGACCCCAACGCTGGGCAGTCGACGCTCTATAACTTGAACAATATTCCGCTGGCGGCCATCGAGCGCGTTGAGGTGCTGAAAGATGGCGCGTCTGCAATCTACGGCTCGGATGCGATTGCTGGTGTCGTCAACTTCATTCTGAAGAAGGAATACCAAGGTCTTGAGTTCAGCACGCGTTACTCGGGTGCCGACCAAGGCGGCTTCAAGTCGCGGGGCGCTTCGCTGTTCGCTGGCTTTGGTAACTTCGACGAAGACCGCTTCAACCTGATGCTGGGTCTGGACGTCCAGCAGCGTGATGCCACGCCGATTGCCCGCAATCGGGGCATTACCTACCGCGCTTGGCAGTTGTTCAACCCACGTCCGGATGGCTCGCCCGGCGAGTTCACTGATCCAGATAGCGCGTTCGTCTTTTCGCCGAACTTTTGGCGAGAAACCGCGACCAATTCGGGTGTCTTCAACACCACGACGCCTATTCCTCCGGCAGGTGGTGTTTGCGCTGCACCCGGCTCGCTCAGTACGACCTTCCTGGCCAGCGGCGCACCAGTCTGCGTGATGGACACCAGCATCTACGAGAACTTCGGCAACGAATCGAAGAGCGGTAACGTCTTCCTACGCGGCACCTGGAACATCGACGGCAACATCGCCGCCTCGTTCGAGGGTAGCTTTACGCGCCTCGAGAACAGTTACCCGAGCGCAGCTGGCTTCGCCACCATCGGTTCAGGTCTGTCGCAGTGGTTTGACCCGACAGGCACTCGCCGTACCTTCCGCGGCGTGTTGCCAGCTAACCATCCCGATAACCCGCTGTTCCAGGCAAACGCCGCTAACACCCTCCGTGTGGCCATGAGTGCCCGCCTGGGTGACATCCCGCGAGCCACCGAGGTCACCCAAGATTCGACCCGGATTGTGTTGGACTTGACCGGTAGCCATTTCGGCTGGGACTGGCAGGGTGGTGTGCTGCATAACCTGTCGGAGCGCACCGAGGTCGAGACTGGTATGGTGAACTCAGTGACCGCACTTGCTGGTCTCGCGGCTTATCGCTTCGGCGGTACGAACAGCCCCGAGACCCGGAACCTGATCAGCCCAACGGCGACCAGCGTTGGTGAAACCAAGGTCACCATCGCCAACATGAAAGGCAGTACGGAGATCGGGCAACTCAGTGGCCGCCCGATCGGTCTGGCTGTTGGCCTCGAGCACCGTCGCGAGAGCATCACGATGAAGCCCGACGCCAACCTGGTCGCCGGCAATTTCGTAAGCCGTGGCGGTTCGCAGGCTAACGGCTCGCGCAACGTCAGCTCTGGCTTCGCTGAAGTCAATGTGCCGCTGCTCAAGTCACTGGATATTGAGGCAGCCGTGCGCCTCGATGAGTACAGCGACTACGGCAACAGCACGACGCCCAAGCTCGGCATCAAGTGGAAGCCTTTCGACCAACTGATCGTTCGCGCCACTGCTGCTGACGGCTTCCGCGCGCCTGGCTTGACGCAGATTTCGCAGTCCAGCGTGAGCAGCTTCCAGTCGATTCCGACTTGGCGCGACACCGCACGCTGCCCGACGATCAACGGCGTGCCCTCGCGTATCCCGGGTGCCACTGGCTACGAGAGTGCGAACGAGTGCAACCGCAACTCGTCTGCAGCTTCGCGCACGATTGCGTCCTTCATCGTCGCCAATCCCAACCTCCAGCCCGAAACCTCACGTAGCTACACCCTTGGCCTGGTCTACGCGCCCACGGCGAGCTTCAGCGGCACTTTCGACATTTACCAGATCAGTCGCAAGAACGAAGTGGATCGCCTGAGCTCGGCGAACATCATGGAGCGCTTCTTCCAACTCGGTGACGCGTCTTACGCGGCCGACATCCTGCGCAGCTCCGATCCAACCACGGCCCTGCTCAACGCCCAAGGGCAGCCAATTCCCGGCACCGAGCGCGTTGTTGGCGTGAAGCGCAAGTACCTGAACCTCGGCGAGACCATCGTGCGCGGCGCGGATCTTGAAATGAGCTACCGCTTCAAGTTGGGCAGCAGCGCAAGTGCTAGCACCAGCATGTTTGTCGGGTACGTGAAGGACTACCTGTTCCAGCGCGACAAGGGCATGCCCTACACGCAGTTGGCCGACGACGTGCTGAACTCCAATCCGCGCTTCAAGGCGCGCTGGTCGAACAGCATCCGGGTTGGCGGGCTGACGTTGTCGGGCGCAGTCAACTACGTCGACAACATGGCAGTGGCCCAAACCAACACCACCACTGGCGCACGGACTGAGTGTCATCCGATCGTGACGTCCGATCCGATCGAACAAGAGCTGCTGGGCGGGGATTGCCGGGTGACCTCGTTTACGACGGTCGATGCCGGCGTCAGCTATTCGCCAATCAAGAACTTGACCCTGTCGGCAACGCTGCGCAATTTGTTCAACCGCGTCGCTCCATACGACTTCGGCTCAACCTACTACAACACCCAGTTGCACAGCGCCACCGGCCGTACGGCTTCGATCAGCCTGAGCTACAAGCTTGACTGATCGGCAAGCATTGATGCTGCGATGCAGCATCAATGCTCGTGGCTGGCGCACAATGTGAGTAGCTGAACTACAGCGGCACCTGCATCCAGGTGCCGTTTTCTTTCTGTGGGTCACTCTTCAACTGCGGCTAACAACCGCTCACCCGCTGCACTTGCCGGTCTGAGCCTCTTGGCCCTGGGCGTGGTGTTTGGTGATATCGGCACCAGCCCGCTGTACGCGCTGCGCGAAACCTTCCATGGCGCGCACTTGGCCGTGACGCGTGACAACGTACTGGGTGTGCTGTCGTTGCTGTTCTGGACGATGACCGTGGTCGTGTCGTTCAAGTACGTGCTGCTGATCTTGCGCGCCGACAACAACGGCGAAGGCGGGCTGATTGCCATGATGGCTTTGGCCACCAACGCGGTGCGCGACAAGCCGGCCCTGCGCCGCAAGCTGATGTTGCTGGGCCTCTTCGGCACCGCCATCTTCTTTGGAGACGCTGTCATCACCCCTGCCATGACGGTGCTGGGCGCGGTGGAGGGGATCGACGTCTACGCGCCGCAGTACCACGGCTTGATCATCCCGGTCACCTTGGTGATCTTGACGGGCTTGTTCGCCTTCCAGCGATTTGGTACGGCGGTGGTGGGCAAGGCCTTCGGTCCCATCATGCTGGCGTGGTTTCTATCCCTGGCTGCCTTGGGCCTGCCGCAGATCATTGCCAATCCGGATGTGTTGACGGCTTTGAATCCCGGCTATGCGCTGGGCTTCGGCATGGAGCACCGCTGGATGGCATTCGTGGCTTTGGGTGCGGCCGTGCTGGTCGTGACGGGTGGTGAAGCCCTGTATGCCGACTTGGGCCACTTCGGCAAGCAGCCGATCCGCATCAGCTGGTATGGACTGGTGATGCCGGCATTGACGCTGAACTATTTTGGGCAAGGCGCGCTGCTGTTGAGCGAACCTGAAGCCATCAAGAACCCGTTCTACCTGTTGGCGCCCAACTGGGCCGAGATTCCGTTGTTTGTGCTGGCCACCTTGGCGGCTGCGGTGGCCTCACAGGCGCTGATCACGGCCAGCTTCTCGGTGGCGAAGCAGGCGATGCAACTGGGCATCTTGCCGCGCATGCGCTTGCTGCACACCTCGGTGAAAGAGACCGGGCAGGTGTACGTCCCGGCCATCAACTGGGTGCTGTTCATGTTCGTGGTGGTGGCCGTCTTGTTCTTCGGCTCCAGCAGCAAGATGGCAGGCGCCTATGGCGTGGCGGTGACGATGGACATGACCATCACCACCATCCTGACCTTCTTTGTGATCCGCCACGGCTGGAAGTACCCGCTGTGGTTGTGCATCGTCTCTACCGGCGCTTTCTTCGTCATCGACTTCTTGTTCCTGGCGTCGAACCTGCTGAAGGTGCCCTCGGGTGGCTGGTTCCCGCTGGCCATTGGGGTGTGGATGTTCACCTTGATGCTGACCTGGAAGCAGGGTCGGCGCCTGATGAGCAACAGGCTGCGCGAGGACGCACTGGACCTGAAGAGTTTCCTGAATTCCGTGTTCTTGAGTCCGCCGCTGCGGGTGGACGGCACGGCCGTCTTTCTGAGTGGCGAGCCTGACGTGGTGCCCAACGCGCTGCTGCATAACCTCAAACACAACAAGGTGCTGCACAAGCAGAACCTGTTTGTCACTGTCAAGCACCACGAGGTGCCGTGGATCGGTTTTGACAAGCGCTTGGAGATGCACAGCCTGGGCAACGACTGCTGGCAAGTGGTGCTGCATTTCGGCTTCAAGAATGAACCCGACGTGCCCGAAGCGCTCAAGCAGTTGTGCGACAAGGCGGTGCAGCTCGATGAGATGGACACCAGCTTTTTCTTAAGCCGCGACATCGTCACCCCCACCTTCGGCAAGGGCATGGCTTTGTGGCGTGAAAAGCTGTTTGCCAGCATGCACCGCAATGCGGCCGGCATTGCCGATTTTTTGCACCTGCCCACCAATCGGGTGGTGGAGTTGGGCTCCAAGGTCGAGATCTGACGGGAGCCTGAGACGCCGCGAGGCGCAGGGCCTTGGGGCGGCGGCGCTAGCGCGTCAGTTGCTGCACACGCTCAAGCGGTGCTCGGTGGTGCGGCCGTCGGCATGCAGGCACAGCGCGGTGCCTTGTGCCAGGGGCTCCCATCCTTGGGCATCGCCCTCCAAGGGCTCGCTGGCCACCATCTGGCCGTAGGCCTCGCGGCGGTGGTACAGCGTGGGTGGTTTGTCGTCGCTGGCCCAGCGGAAGGCATACACATCGTCGCCATCGGCCAAGGCGGCGGCAAAGCGCAACGGGGTGTCAATGCCGTGCTCGCGCATCAGGCCGCGCACCTCGCACAGCACCTCGCCCGTGGCCTCCACCGGGCCCAAGCCTTGGGCGATGCGCTCGACGATCAGCAAGAACAGCAGCTCCGAATCCGTCGCACCGCGGCGCATCGCCCACAGGGTGTCGGGCAGGCGGTTCTCAAGGCCCCTTCGCAGCTGGGCAAAGCCACCCACCTGGCCGTTGTGCATGAACAAGAAGCTGCTGGCGGCAAACGGGTGACAGTTGGCCAAGGCAATGCCGCCACCGGTGGCGGCGCGCACGTGCGCGAAAAACAGGTGGCTGCGCACATGGGCGGCAAGGGCGCGCAAGTTCTCGTCGCTCCAGGCGGGCGTCACCTCGCGGTAGATGCCCGGCGTGTCGCGCTCACCGTACCAGCCCACACCAAATCCATCGCCGTTGGTGACCATCTTGGCCTCGGCCGCACGCAGCGCTTGGCGCACCAGCGAGTGCTTCGGCTTGCACACCAACTCTTCAAGGTAGATGGGGTCACCGCGATAGGCTAGAAACCGGCACATTGCATGTCACCTCCGTGACGACCATTATTCGCTCGCCCGAGACCCGACCCATGAACTTGCTCTTCGTTGTTGACCCCCTGGACCATGTGAAAACACACAAGGACAGCAGCTTCGCCATGATGCGCGAGGCCGCCCGGCGCGGTCACGCCATCTGGGCCTGTGAGCTGCCGCAGCTGCTGTGGCAATCCGGCCAGCGTGTGCGGGCCATGGGCGCGCAGCAGCTCCGCCTCAGCGCCGCGGCGTTGGCCAGCGCCGCCGGCACCTCGGTGCCCGAATGGTTCGAGGTGGCCGCCACCGAAGACCTGACCCTGGCTGACTGCGGCGCGGTGCTGATGCGCAAGGATCCACCCTTTGATGCCGAGTTCATCTACGCCACCCACCTGCTGAGCCAGGCCGAGCGCGAGGGCGCGCGCGTGTTCAACAGCCCCAGCGCTTTGCGGGAGCACCCCGAGAAGCTGGCGCTGATGGAGTTCCCCCAGTTCACCACCCCCACGCTGGTGAGCCGCGACATGGCGGCGCTCAAAGCCTTCCATGCCGAGCAAAGCGACGTCATCTACAAGCCACTGGACGGCATGGGCGGCATGGGCATCTTCCGCGTCAAGGCCGATGGCCTGAACCTCGGCTCGGTGCTGGAGCAGCTGACCCACAACGGCGCGCAAACCATCATGGCGCAGCGCTACCTGCTGCAGATCAGCGAGGGCGACAAGCGCGTGCTGCTGATCGACGGTGTGCCCGTCTCGCACGCGCTGGCGCGCATCCCGCAAGGCGGCGAGGTGCGCGGCAACCTGGCGGCCGGCGGCAAAGGCGTGGCTATGCCACTCACTGACCGTGAGCGCGAGATCGCCGAAGCCTTAGGCCCCACGCTGGCCGGACGCGGCCTGCTGCTGGTGGGTCTGGACGTGATCGGCGGGCACCTGACCGAGATCAACGTCACAAGCCCGACATGCTTTCAGGAGATCAGCGCGCAAGCCGGGCTGGACGTGGCGGCGCAGTTCATCGACGCGCTTGAGCGTCGCTTGGGTTGAGCCCCGGGCTCAGAGCAGCGATGCCTGCTCCGGCCCGCTGCGCAGCAGGGCATCCGTCCGCTGGGCGTCGGTCAGGTCGAACACCTCGGCCGAGGGCGGAGCACCAGGGCGAGGGCTTCGCTCTCACAGCCGTTCGGTCAATTGCGCGGCGCACTCTTGCTTCTTCCTCTCACTGACCTTTACGCATTGATCAGCGTCGTCAACACGACCAACCAGAGATTCGGGGGGTTACAAGATGAGTACGGAGCTGTTAGATCGGCTCACTCTCCAAGACCGCATCATGGAGACCGGCAACGAGTCCTTTTTGCCTCAAGAGCAGTGCCACGAGCGTCGCCGGAACTCGGGCCAAGCCTGCGCACCGCAAAAAAGGAGGCTCGAAAGACTCAGAGAGATTCAAAACCACTGGCGCCCTCGAGTAGCCTTACCGAATGAATCAGTGTTGGGCTCGCAGCCCAGTTGGTTCGCGATGAGCATCGACGGTGCGATGAACCGCCCCGGGTTTTTAGGAGGCCCGTTGGTTTAAGTCAGGCGATCGCGGC
>CAZAIR010000021.1:0-19202 GCA_964485225.1 uncultured Burkholderiaceae bacterium | reverse complement strand
CATCGCCGTGTCGATCTCGCTGCTGGTCTATGTGATCGTGTTCCAGTACTTCTTCGCCTTCCGCCTGGGTTGGTTCCCGGTGCAGGGCTGGAGCGATTCCTTCTGGACCAACTTGCTGACCTACGCGCCGCTGCCGGTGATCGTGGTGAGCTTGGTGGCACTGGCACCGCAAACGCGCCTGTACCGCAGCTTCTTCCTCGATGAGCTGGGCCATGACTACGTGCGCACCGCACGCGCCAAGGGCCTGACCGAAGGCAAGGTGCTGATGCGCCACGTGCTGCGCAACGCGCTGATCCCCATCATGACCAACGTCTCGGTGTTGTTGCCGGGCGTGTTCGTGGGCTCGTTCTTGATCGAGGTGTTCTTCTCGATCCCAGGCCTGGGCCGCGAGATCTTGCTGGCCGTGAACCGCTCTGACTACCCGGTGATCCAGGCCTTCGCCATCTACTTGGCCGCCATCACCATGGTCGTCAACCTCATCACCGACTTGCTCTACAAGCTCGTCGACCCGCGGGTGGTTTTGAAATGAACACGGCAGTTGCAACTCAATCGCAAGGCGTCTGGGCGCTGGCCTGGAAGCGCCTGAAGGCCGACCGCGTCGGCATGGTGTGTCTGGCCATCGTGGCCGCGTTCTCGCTGCTGGTGCTGCTGGCCGCGCTGGGCGTGGTGGGCAAGAACTGGCAGAAGGAAATCGGCGTGCCCAACGCCCCGCCCACCATCCTTGGCCCGCGCCCGGCCGAGGCTGTGGGCGTGATCGCTGTCCCGAAGGGCCCGAACGTCGACATCTCCGACATCGACCCGCTGGCGCCGAAGTACGCCGAGTGGGAAGCCGCTGCGGCCAAGTACAAGACCGAAGAACAGCCCCGCGCCGAGACCCTGATCTTTGGCGGTGACCGCCTGGGCCGCGACATCTTGCAGAAGGTGATCAAGGGCGCCGAGGTCTCGATCGTGGTGGGCCTGCTGGCTGCCCTGGTGGCCACCACCATCGGCACGCTGCTGGGGGCCATCAGCGGCTTCTTTGGCGGCAAGGTGGGTGACTTCCTGGAGTGGGTCTACAACGTCTTTACCGCCATACCGTCCATCTTGCTGATCTTTGCCTTCGCGGTGATCTTCGGCCGCGGGATCTTGAGCGTGGTGATGATCTTGGGGCTGACCGGCTGGACGGGCGTCTACCGCCTGGTGCGCGCCGAGTTCATGAAGCACCGCCAGCGCGAGTACGTGCGCGCCGCCGAGGCCATTGGCGCCAGCCAGTCGTCGCGCATCTTTAGGCACATCCTGCCCAACGTCTCGCACGTCTCGCTGGTGCAGCTCAGCCTGTTGGTGGTGGGCTTCATCAAGAGCGAGGTGATCTTGAGCTACCTGGGTCTGGGCGTCAGCGTCGACCAAGTCAGCTGGGGCACCATGCTCTCGGAGGCGCAGAGCGAATTGATCCTCGGCTACTGGTGGCAGTTGGCCGCGGTGACGGCCAGCATGGCCATCTTCGTGACGGCGTTTGCGCTGTTCACCGATGCCTTGCGCGATGCCCTTGATCCCAAGCTGCGCGGTCTGGAGTGAACCCCATGTTGTTATCCATCCAAGACCTCAAAGTCGCCTTCCGGACGGGCAAGGTCAACGGCGTGCAGCAGCGCGCCCTGGCCGTCAAAGGCATCTGCTTTGACATCCCCGAGAACAGCACCGTGGCGCTGGTGGGCGAGTCGGGTTCGGGCAAGTCGGTCACGGCCATGTCCATCCTGAACCTGCTGCCCGACAACGCCGAGCGCAGCGGCAAGATCCTGTTCCAGCAGCAAGACCTGCTGACCACGCCCTTGGCCAAGCTGCAAAGCATCCGCGGCAAAGACATCGCGTGCGTGTTTCAGGACCCGATGGGCTCGCTCAACCCGGTGTTCACCGTGGCGCAGCAGCTCAGCGAGCCGCTGATCAAGCATTTGGGCATGACCCCGCGCCAAGCCCTGGCGCGCGCCGAGGAGCTGCTGCACGAGGTCGGCATCCCCGAGCCCAAGCGCCGCCTGCACGCCTACCCGCACGAGATGAGCGGCGGCCAGCAGCAGCGCGTGATGATCGCCATGGCCCTGGCCTGCGAGCCCAAGCTGCTGATCGCCGACGAGCCCACCACCGCGCTGGACGTGACCATCCAGCGCCAGGTGATGGACCTGATGCGCAAGCTCAAAGACAAGATGCGCATGTCGATGCTGTTCATCAGCCACGACCTGGGTGTGGTGGGGGAGATCAGCGACCACGTGGTGGTGATGCGCCACGGCGAGATCCGCGAAAAGGCCCCCGTGGCCGACATCTTCCACAACCCGCAAGACGCCTACACCAAGGCCCTGCTGGCCTGCCGCCCGAGCCTGACCGACAACCCGGCGCGGCTGATGGTGATCGACGACCACATTGCTGGTGCGCAAGCCCAGGCCAAGACGGCCGTGAAGGACCCTAGCGCGCCCATCATCTTGGAAGCCAAGGGCCTGAAGAAGAGCTTCTGGTTCAAGGAAGGCCTGTTCAAGAAAAAGGAGTTCCAGGCCGTCAAGGGCGTGAACTTCACCTTGCGCAAGGGCTACACCTTGGGCGTGGTGGGCGAGTCGGGCTCCGGCAAAACCACCATGGGCCTGACGCTGCTGCGCCTGCACGAGCCCACCGGTGGCACCGTGATGTTCGACGGCCAAGACCTGCTCAAGATGAGCGGAGCCGATTGGCAAAAGATGCGCCGCCGCATCCAAGTGGTGTTCCAGAACCCCTACGCCAGCCTGAACCCGCGCTTCACCATCCAGCAAACCCTGCTGGAGCCGATGCAGATCCACAGCATTGGCAAAGACGATGACGAGCGGCTGGAGCGGGCCAAGGCCTTGCTCAAGAAGGTCGATTTGCCTGAAACCGCCCTGCTGAAGTACCCGCACGAGTTCTCCGGCGGCCAGCGCCAGCGCATTGCCATCGCCCGCTGCTTGACCCTCAACCCCGAGGTGCTCGTCTTGGACGAGGCCGTGTCGGCGCTCGATGTGTCGGTGCAAGCGCAGGTGCTGAACCTGCTCAAGGATCTGCAAGACGAGCTGGGCTTGTCCTACATCTTCATCAGCCACGACCTGGCGGTGGTGAAGTTCATCAGCGACGAGGTGCTGGTGATGCAGAACGGCGATGTGGTGGAGCAGGCCGACGCGCAAACGCTGCTGCTGAACCCGCAGCAGGACTACACCCGCCGCCTGCTCGGTGCGGTGCCGCGCGGCTACCAAGGCGCTGTGGCCGCCTGATCGATCGCCTCGGTCGGTTGGTGTTCGACGGGGCGTTCAGCGCCCCGTCGTCGTTTCAGCTGCGGTAAGCGCCGCAGCCCAACAGCAGGCCTTCGTTGACGCCCTTGATGTACGAGCGCTTGCTCATGATCTTGCCGCTCAAGGGATGGATCACGGTGTAGTCGACCCATCCGCCGCCGGCCTCGGCCGCGGCCCAGCAGTCGCGCACGAACTTGGCGGCATCGATGCCCGGCAGTTCGCGGGCGTGTTGGCCGATGCGTGCTGCGTTGGCGCCGAAGTAGACGAACACGCCCTCGGGGTCGATCCCGAACACGTACAGGTCGCGGTCGATGAAGTCGCCCTCGGGGTTCATGAAGTCCTTGCCTTTGCCATGCCCGAGCAGGTGCTGCACCGCGCGTTCGGTCATGGCTTGTGCCTCTTCCAGCGTGCCGCGGCGCAGGCGCACGTGCGCGACGCTGTCGCGCAGCTCGGTCGCCTGCGACTGCAGTAGCTGCGCGCGCTCGGTCGAGGCGGCAACCATCGCGGCGTTGGACTGGGTGATGGCGTCGAGGTTGCCCAGCGACTCGACCACCTGCAGCAGCGCCGTGCTTTGCTCGCCGCTCGCCTCGGCGATGGTGTCACTTTGTTCGCGCACGCTCTCGATGGCGACGGTCAGGTCAGCCAATGAGGCTTGCACATTCTTGATGCGACCGGTGGCGGCCTGTACCTGGTCGCCAGAGCTGACGATCAGGCGACGGATCTCGCGCGCCGCCTCTTGGCTGCGCTGGGCGAGCTGACGCACCTCCTCAGCCACCACAGCGAAGCCGCGGCCAGCCTCGCCGGCGCGGGCTGACTCCACCGAGGCGTTCAGCGCCAGGATGTTGGTTTGGAAGGCGATGCCGTCGATGGTGCCGATGATGTCGTTCATCCGCTGCGAGGTGGCCTGCATGGTTTCGATGGCCTGGATCGACTCGGCCATCACTTGCGTGCTGCGGTGGCTGGCGCTCTCCATCTCGCCCATGTGGGCGCGCACCTCGCGCGCGCCCCGGGCATTGCGCGCAGCGGCTTCGCTGACCTCGCGTACCGCGGCCGAGGTTTGCTCCAGGCTGCGGGCTTGCTCGTCGGTGCGGCCAGCCAGGGCGCGGTTGTCTTCGGACAGCAGCTGCCCGCTTTGCGCCACCGTCGAGGCATTGGTGCGGATGTCGGCCACCAAGTCGGACAGGCTGCTGGTCATCAGCTCCAGCTTGGCGCCGGCCTCGGCCAGTTCTTCCCGGCCATCGACACGGGCGCTAACCGTCAGGTCGCCGCTGGTGGCGGCAGCCATGCTGGTGTTGATCCGGCCCAGCCCCAGGCGTGTGACGCGCGAGAAACTGACCATCAGGTAGAGCATGAGCAGCACACCCAGCACGCTCAGGGTCAGTGACTGCAGGCGGTCACTGGCTTGCTGCTGCGCACGCTCGTTCAGCAGGTCGCGCAGGCGGTGCAACACCTTCTGGCTGTAGACATTGCTGGCGGTGATGGCGGCGGTGCCACCGTCCCAGTAGGCCTGGGCTTGCACCTCGCCGCGCGGCTGACCAAAGGCACTGTCGATTTGCAGGCCGAAGGCTTCGATGGCCTGCTTGACGTTTGCCCACTCGGTCGGCACAGGTTCACCGAAGCGTTGCAGCGCGGCCACGCGTTGATCGATGGCACCCACCAGGGTGGGCAGCGCGGCACGCTGGGTGGTCAAGCGGGTGGCCTCCACCTCGGTCACGTTGCCACGGGTCAGCAGGCCCGCTCCCGCACCGCGCAGCCGGCCCGCGCTCTCGCTCAAGGGCAAGATGCGGTCGACCGCGATGTCCATCAGGAAGTAGGTCACGGGCACCGGATCGAACAACAAGCCGGAGGTTTCGCCCACATGGCCGATCAGGGCCTGCAGCCGGGCCACGATGGCGGTGTGGGCTGCGAAGGCGGCACTGCGGTCGTTGCCGGTGGCATCGTTGAGTGCGCCATCCAGCTCGCTGCGGATGCCCGGCCAATAGCGGTTGATGGCCAGGCTGGGGTGGGCCGCAGCCACGGCCTCCACCTGGGCGATGGCCGCGCGCAGGGCTTTGCGGGTCACTTCGCGGGCGGCGCGTGCGCCCTCGTTGCCCGACAACAACTGGTTGGTTTGCCCGCGATGCGCCTGGGTGTGCAGCGCGGTGCTCATCAAGGCTTCCACCGCTTCAGTGCCCGCCACCTCGCCGCGGGTGTAAGCCAAGTCGGCGGTGCTGCGCTGCAACTGCGCGATCAGCAACAGCACCAGCGGAGCCAACAAGACGGCACTCAACAGCAGCAGCTTGATGGGCATGCGCAGCCTGCGCATCACGGCCATGCCAGGGGTCAACAGGGTGCTGAGTTGGAATGCTGCCATGGGAGGTGCCTCGGATTTGGAGCACTGCTTGTACCGGCAAACCCCCGCCAAGGCACTCGGGTGCTCTCCGTAAGATCGAGTGCACTGCGGCCCCGCCGCCAAGGAGTGTTCATGCGACAGGTCCCCGGCCTCGATGGCCTGTTCCTGCATTTGGAGACGCCCGAGATGCCGATGCATGTCGGCGCCCTGCACTTGTTGGAGCTGCCGGTCGGCTTCCGCGGGCGCTGGGTCAACGCCTTGCGCAAGCACCTGCAAACGCGGCTGGCCCATGCGCCGGGTCTGCGTCGGCAGTTGGCCGAGTTGCCCCTGAACTTCGCCAACCCGGTGTGGCTGGACGTGATGCCGGACCTGCGCGTGCACGTGGTCAGCCACGTGCTGGAGCCCGGCGCTGGCTTGGCGGTGTTGCACGCCGAAGTGGCGCGTCTGCACACCGAGCTGCTGCCACGCGACCGCCCGCTCTGGAAGTTCCATGTGTTTGAAGACATCGCCCCGGCCGACAACGGCCGCAAACGGGTGGCGCTGTACACCCAGGTGCACCACGCGGCGGTGGATGGACAGGCTGCGGTAGCCCTGGCCCAGGTGCTGCTGGACGTGACGCCCGAGCCGCGCGAACTGCCCGCCAGCCCGCCCAAGCGCCGCAGCAAAGCGAGTGCCATGGGGCAGGGCGATCAGCTGCTGAGTGCACTCAGCGCCCAGGTGCAGCAGTTTTTGAACCTGGCCCGCGCGCTGCCCAGCAGCGCCGGCACGCTGGGGCAGTTGGCGGGCGGCGCGCTCACCAGCACGCTGGGGCATGCAGCCCAAACCGTCATGGCCAAGCTCAAGGGCCAGCAGGGGCCGGCGCGCTTCGGCATGCTGAAGCTGGCGCCGCGCACGCGCTTCAATGTCAGCGTCTCTGACACCCGCAGCTTCGCCTCGCTCAGCTTGCCGCTGCCGGCACTGCAGGCGGCCCGCAAGGCGCTGGGTGGCAGCTTGAACGATGCCGTGCTGTTCCTTTGCGCCACGGCCCTGCGCGAGTTGCTCAAAGATGCCGGCGAGCTGCCGCGGGTGCCCTTGATGGCGGCGGTGCCGGTGTCCATGCGCGACAACGGTGACACCAGCGCGGGCAACCAGGTCACGATGACCAGCGTTCCGCTGGCCACCCACCTCACCGACCCGGCCAAGCGCTTCAAGCACATCCAGGCCGCCACCGGCCAGATGAAGGCGGGCTTGGGCGCACTCAAAAGCCTGATGCCCACCGACTTCCCGTCTATCGGCCTGCCATGGCTGATTGGCGCGGCAGCCCGGGCCTGGAGCGGCGCCAGCGTGGCCGAGCGCATCCCGCCCATCGTGAACCTGGTCATCAGCAACGTGCCCGGCCCGCCGGTGCCGCTGTACCTGGCGGGTGCGCGCATGCTGACCAATGCGCCGGCCAGCATCGTGGTGCATGGGGTGGCGCTGAACATCACGGTGCAAACCTACGAGAAGCACCTGGAGGTGGGTTTGATGGCCTGCGGCGAAGCCTTGCCTGACATCGACGCCCTGGCGGCCCAAATGCGCGTGGCTTACGACGCGTTCATTGAGCTGGCCGCTGCCGATTGACGGTGCGGCTGGACTAGCATCGGTCGCATGTTCCAAGCGCCAAACAGCCCTACCCCGCCCTCGGGCGATGCCGGGCCCCACGACCTCGAGTCGATCAAGCCCCCCAACGCCTTGTTGCTGCTGCTGGAAGCGCGGGCGCCCTGGGAGCTGGCCGCCCTGGCGGCTGTGTCGCCCTTGTTGCGCCGCCTGCCGCGTGGTGACACCCACCCGGTGTTGGTGTTCCCCGGCCTGGGCGCCAACGACCTCAGCACCCTGCCGCTGCGCAACTTCCTCGACAGCCTGGGCCACCTGACTGTGCCCTGGGGCCAGGGTTTCAACTTCGGCCCGCGCCCCGGTGTGCTGGAGCAGGCCGAGGCCGATTTGCGTGCCACTTACGCGCGCTACCACCGCAAGGTCAGTTTGGTGGGCTGGAGCCTGGGCGGCCTGTATGCCCGCGAGCTGGCCAAGCGCGCGCCCGAGTTGGTGCGCAGCGTGGTCACGTTAGGCACCCCTTTCACCGGTCACCCGCGGGCCACCAACGCCTGGCGATTCTTTGAACTGGTCAGCGGCCGCAGCAGCGATGCACCCCATGAATTGGCCGGCCTGCGCGAGCCGCCTCCGGTGCCCTGCACCAGCGTTTACTCGCGCACCGATGGCGTGGTGGCTTGGCGCTGCAGCGTGAACCCACCGGGGCCGTTGGTCGAGAACATCGCCATCCCCGCCAGCCACATTGGCTTGGGCGTCAACCCCTTGGCCATCTACGCCATTGCCGACCGCTTGGCCCAGCCCAGCGAGCGCTGGCAGCGTTTTGAAGCACCGGCCGGCTTGCGGTGGCTGTACCGCTGAACGAACGGCTGCTGCGCGTGGGCGCGCAGCAGCTGGCGGTGGTGGAAGACGGTCCGCCCGACGGCGAGCCCCTGCTGCTCATCATGGGCTTGGGCTTGCAACTCACGGCATGGCCTGACGCCCTGATCCAGGCCTGGGCGCAGCGCGGTTTTCGCGTCATCCGCTACGACCACCGCGACATCGGCCACTCCAGCCCGCAAGATCACCTGCCCACGCCCCCACTGGCCACCAGCGCCTTGCGCTATGCGCTGCGCTTGGCCGTGCACGCGCCTTACTCGCTGGCCGAGCTGGCCGACGATGCGGCGCAGTTGCTGGACGCACTCCGCATCGCGCAGGCGCAAGTGGTGGGCATTTCGATGGGCGGCATGGTGGCCCAGCATCTGGCCCGCCGCCACCCACAGCGCGTGGCCCGTTTGCACCTGTGGATGAGCACCAGCGGCGCACGGCACCTGCCCTGGCCCTCCCTGGCTTTGCGCCGCCTGATGGCCAGCCGCCCGCGCACGGCTGCCGCGGCCCAGGCGCATTACGTGCGTCTGTATCAAGCCTTGGCTGGTCCGGGCTACCCCACCCCCGTCGCTGAACTGCAGGCCAAGGTGGCCGCCAGCGCCGCCCGCGCGTGGCGCCCACAGGCCACCCTGCGCCAGATGCTGGCCATTGCTGCCGACGGCGACCGCAGCCCATGGTTGCGCGCGCTGCAGGTGCCCACGCAGATCGTGCACGGCAGCGACGATCCGATGTTGCCCTTGCCCCATGCCCTGCACTTGGCCCAATCCCTGCCCACCGCGCGCTTGCAGGTCATCCCTGGTTGGGGGCACGACTTGCCCGCGGCCTTGCTGCCCCAGCTCAGCGCCAGCGTGCCGCGCTGACGGATGCTGGCTTCGGCCATGAAGCTGTTGTGGCCGCGCAATCTTGGCGCCGTTGCGCCAAGCTATCGGCCCTGAGCGGCTGTCGGACCGCCAACTGCGCCCATACTCAACAGCTTGTACCGCGTCCACCTGTTGCAAGACTTGCCTGCTCGACCTCACCACTGGCTGCGCGCTGCCCCGGCGTTGATGGGGGTGGGGTGCTTGGCGCTGGCGTTGGCCCTGCTCAGCGCTGGCGCAGCAGTCCAGGCGCAGGCGCTGCCGCAGGCCAGCTTGCCTGCCACTGTGTCCTCGGTCGCGTCGCGGCTGGAGGCGGCCGAGCGCGCCGGCGAGGCCCGCGAGTTGGAGGCGCTGCGTCAGCTCCAAGCCTTGCGCCCCGATGTGCGCCCGCTGGGTGAGGAGACGGTCACCATCCCGTACCTGACCGGGCAGATCCATGCGGCGCGCCAGGATGCTGCCGGCGTGCAAATTGCCCGCAACGAACTGGCCGCCCTGAGCGCCAGCAGCGTGCCTCAGCAAGCCCTGATCGCCCGGGTGGCCAACGCCTTGCTGGAGTCCGCCCAAGCGGTGGCGGCCGTCAATTACGCCGGTGCTGCCAAGGCCTTGCAGGCGCTGGAGCAGATCGACCTGACAGCGTTGCCGCCTGTTTGGCGTTTGCGTTGGACGGTGGCGCGTGCCAACGCCCTGGAAGAGAAAGGCCGACTGGACGATGCCGTGTTGCTGCGCATGGAAGCGGTGAACCTGGCCGAGCAGACGCAGCAGGCCTGGCGCAAAGGCAACACCTTGGCCACCCTGGCCTACACCCACTTGCGCCGAGGTGACACCAAACGCGCCGTGGAGACCGCCGAGCAGGCGCTGGCCCTGGTCCAGCAAGACCCGACCGATGCCGACTTGGCCAATGTGCACAACACCCTGTCCATCGTTTACGCCACCGACGGCCAAATCGAGCGCGCGCGCGACACGCTGTTGCAGGGCTTGACCTACACACAGCGCGGCGAGCGCCGGATGCGCAGCCTGCTCACCGGCAACCTGGCCGACATGTACCTGCGCATGCGCGACTACCCGCGTGCACTCAGCACCGCCGAGACCGCGTTGCAGCTGGCCCGGGAGGGCAAAGACCGGGCGGCAGAGATCTTGGCGGTGCACAACAGTGGCGTGGCCAAGATTGCGCTCAAGCGCGTTGCTGAGGGCAAGGCCGAAGTGCTGCGCGCCATCGAGATGGAACGCGCCACCGGCAGCCTCGCATACGTCGCCGACGGCTACCTCGAACTGGGGGAGTACCTGGAGCGCGCTGGCGACATCCCGGGTGCGGTGACCGCTTTCCATGCCTACCGGGACATTGCCGACACGTTGGAGCGCGACGACCGTCGAAAGGCGGTGCTGGAGGCCCAGCAACAGTTTGACGACGCCCTCAAGCAAGCGCAGGCCGCCGCCTTGGTGCAAGACAACGAATTGCAGGCCGCGCAGATCGAGTCGCGGCGCCTGCAAATGGTCTTGTGGGCCTTGCTCTTGGCCAGCGGCGCGTTGGCGGTGGTGTTGCTGGCTTCCCTCACCCGGCGCATCCGTGCCGCCAACAAAGCCTTGGCGCTCAGCAACGCCGATCTGGCCGACCAAAGCGAGCGCGACCCTCTCACCGGCGTCGGTAACCGCAACCTGTGGCACCGCCTGCTGCGCACCCAGCCCGCGGGCGACTTCCAGGGTCAGCTGCTGCTGGTCGATGTCGACCACTTCAAGCGCATCAACGACCGCTATGGCCATGGTGGGGGCGACCAGGTGCTGACCGACCTGGCGCGCCGCCTGCGGGCGGCGGTGCGTGAAGGTGACGCCGTCATCCGCTGGGGCGGTGAAGAGTTCCTGATCTTCACTGCCCGCAGCACAGACGCCGTCGCCGTGGAGACCTTGGTCGAGCGCGTGCTCAGCGATGTGGGCAGCCGCCCTGTGCTGCTGGACGACGGACGCAGCGTGCCAGTCAGCGTGTCGATCGGCTACGCACGCTTCCCACTCGATAACGATGCCCCGCTGACCTGGTCGTGGGAGTTGGCGCTGGCCCTGGTCGACCAACTCATGTACCGCGCCAAGTCCATGGGGCGCAACCAAGCCTGGGGCCTGCTCAGCGCCCGCGCGACCGACTGTGCGGGCGTGCAGGCGCTGTTACAAGAGCCCGAGGCCGCCACGGCCCGGGGCGACTTGCACCTGAACCGGCTGCGCGGGCCGGTGAGCGATGCGCCTGCTTCGGTGAAGCCGGATCCCGCATGAGCCGCCAGCCCACCCCACACGCAGCCCACCGTCCGCCGCCTTGGCGGCGTTGGCTCGGTGCGCTGCTGATCGGCCTCAGCTTGGGCCTGGGCGGCGGCGTGGCAGCCTGGGCCGCCGAGGCGCCGCTGCCAGCCTTTTTGCAGCGCCAGTGGTCGGCCTGGTTGATCGAGGCCTACGACCAGCCCGATGAGGTACTGGCCAGCTTGATGGCTTCGCCAGTCGAACCCCGGTTGGCCAGCTGGCACCGATTCGCGCGCGCCCGCTTGGCCATGTTGCGTGGCGACTGGGCTGGCGCCCAGGCGCTTTACCCCGAACCACCGGGGGCCCAGAGCGAGGCCGCTGCACGGATGGTGCACGCGTTGCTGGCCGAACACCGCGGCGACCGCAGCCAAGCCCTGTTGTGGGCCGACCAGGTGCTGGCCGAGCTGGCGCCGAGATGCACCGCGCCAGCCCAGGCGACGTCGCCTCCATCCGCTACCGCGCCGGGTGTCCCCGCCAACCTGCCTGACAGGTGTCCGTTCTGGTTGCTGCAAGAAGCCAGCCAGTTGCGCATCAACCTGCTCATTCACAGTGGCGAGTTGGCCAGTGCGCGTGCCCAAGTTGCCCAAACCCTTGGCTTGGTGCGTGCGGTGCGCTACGTGGACTTGGAAGCGCTGCAACTGAGCCAAGCCGCGATCGTGGAAGCCCACGACGACCAGACGGAAGCCGCCGACCAGTTCCTGTTGCAAGCTTTGGCGCTGGATGGCATCAGCGCCCGCGTGCGCACGCGGCTGCTCAACAACCAAGCGACCTTGGCCCACCAGCGCGGTGAGCGTGATGAACAGCGCCAGCTGCTCACCCAAGCGCTGGGCTTTGCCGAGCGGGGGGGCGCCGAACGCACCGCAGCGATGCTGCGGGTCAATTTGGCCGACTTCCACCTGAGTCAAGACCGGCCTGGCGAGGCGCGCCGCTTGATTCAGGCCGCCCTGCCCATCTTGCTGCGTTTCCGTGACGACGCCGCCCAACGCCTGGCCCGGCATAACCTCGCGCTGGCCCTGATCGGCGAGCGCGACTTTGCCGCTGCCCGAGAACAGCTGAGTTTGATCGCCGTCTTGCCCCGCGACACCGAGGCCCGTCAAGCCGAAGCCCTGCGTGAGTTGGGGGCCGCTTGGCTGCGCGTGGGCCAGCACCAGGAGGCGCTGCAGGCCTATCACGCCGAGCGCAAGCACACCCAGAGCGCGCAGGCGCGTGCCCGCGAAGTCGCGCTGGCCGAAGTGCGCGAGCGCCTGGGCAGCAGTGCCCAGGAGGCCAAGCTGCTGCTGCTGCAGCGCGAGTCACAGGTGCAGGAGCAGACGCTGCGCAACCAAAGCGCGCTGCGCTGGGTGGGTGCGGCCGCCCTGGTGCTCATCTTGCTCAGCCTCAGCTTGGGCGGGGTTCTGTTGGTGCGCAACCGCTTGGCGCACCGTGCGCTGCAGCGCAACCAATCCCTGCTGCAGTCTCTGAGCGAGCGCGACCCCCTGACCCAACTCTCCAACCGCCGCCAATTCCACAAGGCCATGGGAGGCCGCGGGACGGAGCCCCTGGAGGGCACGTTGGTGCTGGTTGACATCGATCACTTCAAACGCATCAACGATACGCACGGCCATGCCGTGGGCGATACGGTGATCCGCACCTACGCCGAACGCCTGCAGCGCGCTGTGCGCACGGGCGATTTGGTGGTGCGCTGGGGCGGTGAGGAGTTCCTGATTTACGCCCCTTCGCTGAAGGTGCTGCACGCGCGTGCCTGGATCGAACGCCTGATGCCCAGCCTGAACAGCACACCCGTGGTGCTGTCCGATGGCAGCACGCTGGATGTCACCTGCTCACTCGGTTTCCTGACCTTGCCGCTGCCACCGTTGGGTGTGCGCTTGAGTTGGGAGCGTGCCGTGCATTGGGCCGACTTGGCGCTGTATGCGGCCAAGAACCGCGGCCGCCGCCGAGCGGTGGGGCTGGTGGGCGTGCACGTGGCCGATGAGGTGTCACTGGCCCAGGTCGAAGCCGATTTCGAGGGCGCAGCCAGCGCCGCGCGCCTGAGCGTGGTGCAGATCCTGGCCAAGGCCTGAGCGGCGCCGCGGCCACCGTCAGGTGGCCCCCAGCCAACGCCACAGCGCCCAGCCAGCCCAGCCCCCCAGTGCGAGCAAGAGCAACAAGGCCAGGCCCAGCAGGACCAAGCCCCAGCGCAGCGCTTGGCTCCAGGTGGCGGCTCTTTGAACCAAAGGCGGCAGGCGCGAGCCCGCCACCCGCGAGCGCGCCCGCGCCAAAACCGTGTCCGGCAAGCGCCGCAGCACCCAGGCCAAGCCCAGCGGCAAGATGATGAGGTCGTCCAACCAGCCCACGAAGGGGATGAAATCCGGGACCAGATCGATCGGGCTCAGCGCGTAAATCAACAGGGCCAGTGTGATCCAGCGCAGGCGCGAGGGGCATTCGGGGTCACGGGCGGCATGGAACAGCACCTGCACCTCGGTGCTCAAGCGCCCGGCCAAGGCGGAAAGGCTGCGCAGTTTCATGCGCGCATGATGCCGAGCCTGGCTTGGCCTTGTGCCACCGGGGCCTGCGCCCATGAAAAAAGGCGCGCCGGGTGGGGCGCGCCTTTCGCTAGGGTGGGACCTTGGGTGGGGCCTTAGTCGGCCACGATCACCTTCTGGCGGCTTTCCGCCCAGGTTTCGTACTGGCCACCGTGCACTTCGTCCACGCGGTTGCGCTTGACCTTGAAGGTCGGGGTCACGAAGCCGTTGTCCACCGTCCAAGGCTCTTTGAACACCACCAAGCAATCCATTTGCTCGTGCGGGTCCAGCTTCGCGTTGATGGCCTTCACGTGCGCTGCCAACTCGGCCTTCAAACCTTCGGGGTCGCTCTTGGCGCGCTCGGCGCCAGGTGCGCTCAGCATGGCCAAGCCGATCGGCTGGCCCATGTTGGCGCCCACGACGGCGCAGGCTTCCAGGGCCGGGTTCATCACCAGCTTGTCTTCGATCGGGGCCGGGGCCACGTACTTGCCCTTGCTGGTCTTGAACAGGTCCTTCACGCGGCCGGTGATCTTCAGGCACTTGCGCTCGTCGTGCTGGCCCTTGTCGCCGGTGCGCAGCCAGCCGTCCTGGGTGAAGGCTTCGGCCGTCATGTCAGGCTCTTTGTAGTAGCCCTTCATCACCGCCGGGCTCTTCATCTGGATCTCGCCGGTCTTCTTGTCGATGCGCACCTGCACCCCGTCATAGGCCGGGCCCACGGTGCCGGTTTGGTCCTGGCCCGGCACGGTGATGTGGCTGACCGCGAGGTTCTCGGTCATGCCATAGCCCTCGTTGATGGGCAGGCCCAGACGGCGGTACCACTTCAGCAATTCGGCTGGCATGGGTGCCGCGCCGCCAGCCGCCAAGCGGCAGTCTTGCAGGCCCAATGCGGTGCGGATCTTCTTTTTGACGATGCTGCTCAAGATGGGGATGCGCAGCAGCTTGTCCAACTTGGCCGGCGGCATCTTGGCCTGAATGCCTTGCTGGAACTTCACCCACAGGCGCGGCACGCTGAAGAAGATGGTCGGGCGCGCGCGTTGTAGGTCCAGGGTGAAGGTTTCGAGCGATTCGGCAAAGTACACGTGCATGCCCGTGCGCAGCCAGCCGTGTTCCACCAGCACCCGTTCCACCACGTGGGCCAGCGGCAGGTAGCTCAGCATGCGGTCGCTTTGGCCCATGGGCACGCGCCCCAAGCCAGCCATCAGCGCCCAAGCGAAGTTGCCGAAGGTGTGCATCACGCCCTTGGGCGCGCCGGTGGTGCCGCTGGTGTAGATCAAGGTGGCCAGCTCATCGGCGCCGCGCACCGGCTTGCCGGTCATGGGGCTGGTGTCGGCCACCACTTCGTCCCAGCTTTGGTAGGCCTGGCGCACGTCGTCGGGGCTCAGGCGGTAGCTGATGCAGGGCAGGCCGGCGGGCACGCCGGGCTTCATGCCTTCCCAGCCATCGAGCTTGCCGATGAAGCAGGCCTTGGCCTCGCTGTGGGTCAGGATCTGGGTGATGGTGCCGGCAGCCAGCGTGGGGTAGAGCGGTACCGAAACGTAACCGGCCATCCAGATGGCCAGGTCGCTCATCAGCCACCAAGCGCAGTTCTTCGAGAGGATCGCCACCTTGCTGCCTTCGGGCCAGCCTTGGGCCTTCAGGTAGGCAGCCATGCGACGCGTCTCGTCAGCCACCTGGCCCCAGGTGAAGGTCTTGACCTCCCCGTTGCCCATGGGCTGGGTCAGGGCGATGCGATCAGGCTGAGCAGATTCCCAGTAGTAAAGGCACTGAAGGGCGAGGTGGTCGGGTGGGATCGGGTGGCTCATGGTGGATCTATTGGCAATCAATGCGCGAGTGAGCGAAGGTAGTCGTTTTGGCTGGGTGTTCGCCTGAGGGCTTGCCCGGGCGCGCCCTAGAGTCTGCCCCCCAAGGTGGGTGGCAGCGTGAAGGCTTCACACCAACAGTTTGGGGCCGCCAGTGCCTAGAAGGCCCAACCGCAGTTCAAGCTGGCTTCGCCGTGCGCGAGGGCTTCGCGCAGGTCATCGAGTGGGTGGCCGGCGGGCAGCACGCTGGGGCGGCTGCCGTCGGCCCGGCTCAGCGCTTGCGCGGTGGCATGGCCATTGAGCTGCAGCGCACAGGCATGCTGCAGCCGGGCCGCCCATTCGGGCACGCCCTGGGGCTCGGGCAGGCTGTCAAAGTACGCGACGCGGGCCAGCGTGCCTTGCAGCAGGCTGGCGGCTGTGCCCTCGGTGCGCCCTTGGTGCAGGGCCGCGCGGCTGCGCAGTGCCAGGGCCTGTTCGATGCCGAGGCTGGGGTCGGCCAGGTGGCGGGCCAGCTCACGCGCCAGCGCCGCCCCGTTGGCGCCGGGCGCGGTGGCGATGCGTCCCAGGGCCAGCAAGCCCTCAGCACGGCGGGGGCCGTTGATGATGGCTGCGTCGTTCAGCTCCTGCAGCAGCTTGGCAGCGGACTCGGTGCTGGCGGTGTTGCCGCGTCCGGCGGCCAGTACCTGGGCCTCCAGCTTGGCCACGCGACGCAGCAGGGTGGTGACCGCGTGCGTCATGCCGGCGTTGGCGGTGTCGCTTTCGGCTCGGCGCAGTTGGGCCAGGGCGGCGTCAAAGGCGCCTTGCGCCTGCAGCGTCAACGCCAGCTGGTGGCGCATCACGGCACTCAGGTCGTTGCCAGGCCGCATCATGGCGTCGGCCCGGGCAATCAAGTCTTCAGCGCGGGCGGTCGCCGTGGGTACGTCGTCGCGAAGCAGGCGCCACTGGGCCATGGCGAGGTTGCGCTCCAGCACCAGCGCAAAGCGCCGGCGATCGGGGCGCGGGTTGGCCCACACGCTGCGGGTGCCCAGCATCAAGGCTTCGGCCTCGCGCAAGCGGCCTTGTCCGGTGCGCACTGCCACCTCGTAGGTGGCGAAGAACACCCGGTCGAATTCGTTGTCGGCGTTGAGCACCTCGTTGGCGGCGCGGGCGATGGCGAGCTCGCGTTCGGCGTCGCTGAAGCGCCCCAGCCGCCCGTAGGCCGTGATGAGTTGGTAGCGCAGGTTGGTCGTGCTCTGGTCTTGCTGGCCGAAACGCCGATCCCACTTGGGCAGCAGCGGCGCCAGCAGGTCGACCACCGGCTTGCTGGAAGCGATGGCGGTGTGCATGCGGGCCAGGTCGACGATGGCGGCCTCGGTGCGCTCGTCGTCCTCACCCCACAGTGCCCGGGCGTGGTCCAGCCGGGCCTGGGCCAGCGGTGCCACCACGTCAAAGCGCTGCAGCGCGTGGTAGGTGCCCACCAGGGTTTCGTAGATGCGGTCTTTGACTGCCGGCTCGTTGTTGAAGCGTTGCGGCAACTCGTCGCGCTTGCGGTCCAGCACCTCGATCAGGGTGGGCTGGCGGCCGCCGTTCTGGTCGGGGCTGGCGGCCGACAACAGTTCGGTCAGGTAGGTGCTCACCTGCTCGGCCTCGCTCGCCGCTTCGTGGGCGAGCTGGCGCTGCCACAGGCTGACAGCCAGGCCAGCGCTCAGGGTCAGCAGCACCAGCGTGCCGCCCACAGCCACCGCACGGTTGCGGCGCATCCACAAGCGGCTGCGGTGCTGCCAGTGTTCGCGCCGCACGCTCACCGGCAGGTGGCGCAGCCAGCGTTGCAGCTCGTCGATGAAGGCGCTGACGCTGGGGTAGCGCTCCTCGGGCAAGCGCCGCAGGGCCTTGGCGCACACCGCTTCCAGGTCGCCCAGCGCGGCGCGTGGGTTGGGCGGGCGGCCCGGGCCGCGCTCGCGCTCGGGCAGACCCAGCAGGGTGGCCATGCGCGGCAGCGGGCTGTGCAGCACCGCGTGCTCCATCTGGGTGCGCGTGCTGCGCTCTTCGCCGTGCGGCAGCAGGCCGGTGAGCAACTCGTACAGCAGCACGCCCAGGGCGTAGACGTCGGCCGCGGTGCCCACGCGGTCACCAGCGATCTGCTCCGGTGCGGCATAGGCTGGGGTCAGCCGGCGGCCGGCCACCAGGGTCAGGTCGGTGCTGATGTCGGCATCGGGATCGAGCAAGGCGGCGATACCGAAGTCCAGCAGCTTCGGCGTGCCGTCGGGCGTCACCATCACGTTGCCGGGCTTGAGGTCTCGATGCACGATCAGCTGCGCGTGCGCGGCTTCCACCGCCTGTGCCACGGCCACCAACAGGCGCACGCGGGCGGCCACGTCCAGCCGGGCCTCGCGCACATGGGTGTTGAGGTCTTGCCCGGCCACGTACTCCAGCACCAGGAACGCCCCGTGCTCGGCGTCCACGCCGGCGTCCAGCAAGCGAGCAATCCCGGGGTGGCGCAGCCGGCCCAGCAGGCTGCGCTCGCGCGCGAAGCGCTGTGCCAGTTCGGGGCCGCTGAGGTCGGTGCGCAGCAGCTTGATGGCGGCCTGGGCTTGGTAGAGGCCGTCGGCGCGCTCGGCCAACCACACCTCGCCCATGCCGCCACGCCCCAGGGGGGCGACCAACGCCCAAGCGCCGAGGCGGTCGCCGGGGTGCAGGGCCTGCTCGTCGCTGGCCAGCGCCGCGGCCAGGGGTGCGCGCAGGGCGGTGGTGTCCAGCTTTGGGCCATCGCCCGCCAGCATGCGTTGCAAACGCTTCAGCAGTTCCGCGGGTTCGTGCTGCAGCTTGGCCCACCAGGCCTCGCGCGCCGGACCTTGCAGGCGCTCGCCTTCGTCGTAGAGCGCACTCAGGCGCGCCCAGTCCAGGCTCACAGCAGCATCTCGCCCAACAGCGCGCGGGCCTTGAGCAGGTCGCGCTGCACGGTGCGCACGCTGGCGTTGCGCAGCAGGGCCACCTCTTGTGTGCTCAGGCCGGCAAAGGCCGTGAGGTCGATCAACTCGGCCAGCTCGGCATCCAGGGCCCGCAGTTGGGTCAGCGCTTGGTCGATGGCCAACAGGTCGATGGGCGCGCCGCTGGCCGGCGCGTCGTCGGCCGCCGAGAGGGTGACCCACACCGCATCGGCGCCGCCGCGCTTGTCGCGCTGGGCAGCGCGGAGGTGGTCGATCAGCACCGAGCGCAGCACCTGCCCCACATAGGCAAAAAACTGCCCGCGCGACGGCCCTTGCAGGCCCTCCTGCTCGGCCATGCGCAGGAAGCCCTCGTGCACCAAGCCGGTGGTGCTGAGGCCCAGTGAGGCTTTGGCGCCGCCGCTGGCGTGCAGCCGCGCGCGGGCCACACGCTTGATGTCGGGGTAGAGCTGTGCAAACAAGGCTTGCAGCGCGGCAGGGTCGCCCTGCTGCGAGCGCACGAGCAGCGCCGTGATGGGGCCTGGCGGCGCGGAGCCGCTGGCCTCGTCCCGACTGCCCGCCCAAGTCATGGGGCTTTGGCCTTGGCCTTGGTTGCGTCAGCTGCGCGCAAAGCAGCCAGGGCATCGGCCAGCGCTGCGGCGTCGCCTTGCGCGGCCAGCGTGACAGCTTCGCCCGCCTTCAGCGCCGCCAGCCACTGCGCGCCATCGCGCCCGTTCGCGAACCCAGGGCTCAGCGCCAGCACCTCGTCGCCCTGGGTGAGCTTGACGTAGAACTGGCCATCGGCTTCGCGGTACTGCTTGACCACCGGCGGCGTGGTCGCTTTGG
>CAZAIR010000020.1:14061-19226 GCA_964485225.1 uncultured Burkholderiaceae bacterium | reverse complement strand
GCCGACTGCAGCTGCTCGATGCGGCCCACACGGCCCATCTCGTCCAGGCTGGCCAGGCTCAGCGCCAGGCCGGTCGCACCCGCGCGGCCGGTGCGGCCGATGCGGTGCACGTGCTGCTCGACATCGGCGCTGATGTCCACATTGATGACGCAGGCCAGGTTGGCGATGTCCAGGCCGCGCGCGGCCACGTCGGTGGCCACCAGCACCGAAGCGCTGCGGTTGGCGAACTGGATCAGCACCTGGTCGCGCTCGCGCTGCTCCAGGTCGCCGTGCAGGGCCAGCGCCACAAAGCCCTGGGCGTTGAGCACCTCGCACAAGTCCCGGCACTGCGCTTTGGTATTGCAAAAGGCGATCGTGGACTCGGGCCGGAACGCGCGCAGCAGGTGCGGCACGGCGTCCAGCCGCTCGGCTTCGCTCACCTCGAAGGCGATTTGCTCGATACCGACCGGCGCCGATTGCGCCGCGGCCGCCACCTTCACCTCGCGCGGGTTGCGCATGAACTTGGCGGCGATTTCGGTCACGCCTTCAGGGAAGGTGGCCGAGAACAGCAGCGTTTGGCGGGTGCGCGGGCCGCGCGCGGCAATCAGCTTGATGTCGTCCAAGAAGCCCATGTCGAGCATGCGGTCGGCCTCGTCCAATACCAGGGTCTGCAACTGGCCCAGGTCCAGACTCCCGCGCTCCAAGTGGTCGATCAAACGGCCGGGTGTGCCCACCGCGATGTGGGCGCCAAAGGCCAGGCTCTCCATCTGCGGCTTCATGGGGCTGCCGCCGCACAGGGTCAGCACCTTGATGTTGTCGGCGGCACGCGCCAGGCGGCGGATCTCTTGCGTCACTTGCTCGACCAGCTCGCGGGTAGGGCACAGCACCAGGGCTTGCACCTGGGTGATGGCGGGGTCCAGCTTGTGCAGCAGGGCCAGCGCGAAGGCGGCGGTTTTGCCGGAGCCGGTTTGCGCCTCGCCCAAAACGTCGTGGCCGGCCAAGGCCAGCGGCAGGCTGGCGGCCTGGATCGGCGTCATGGCCGCATAGCCCAGTTGCGCCAGGTTGGCGCGCACGGCAGGGGAGAGGGGCAGGGTGTCGAAAGAGGAGCTCATGCGCGATTGTCCCTGCGCACCGCCCCTCAGCGGTCTTCAGCGCGGCGCGGCGAACTTCAGCACAGCAAAGAACAGCACGATCACCAGCACTGTGTCACCGAAGGTGGAGTAGGTCAGCCATACATCGGTGCTGAAGAATTTGGCGACGGCGTAGTTCAAGCTGGCCATCACGGAGCCAAGCAGCCCCATGCCGATCGACAACCGCTGGTGATCCACCGGCTGGCTCAGGAAGCGGCCCAGTCGCGGGCCGAAGTAACGGCCGCGGTTCAGCAAGCCGTCGCTCAGGAAGATGGCGGCGGTGAGCAGGCCCAGGATGGTGCTTTTCATCTTCACCGCCCAGTCGTCCTGGAACACGATGGAGAAGCCGGCAGAGATGAGCAACATCACCACGCCAAACATCGCCAAGCCGCCCAGCAGGTCGACCTTGACGTAGCGCTGCACGATCACCAGGCTCAGGCCTGCGGCTGCGCCCACCAAGGCTGCGGTGGTCAGGTCGGTGAACTTGGCCACCACGAAGAACAGCAGCCCCAGGCCGATGTCGGCATAGAACGACCATTTGTTGCGCTGCCATTGGGCGGCCTGCTGTGCTTCGGTCACGGCGGGTGGTGTGTTCATGGGGTACCCAACCAAACTTCGAGGCCCTGGGCGTTGAGCTCCAGGTCGGTGTGCAGCAGCCGTTCGATCTCGGCCTCAGGCAGCGCGCAGCCGTGCTCACGCAGGCTCTCGGTGTAGGCCACCAGCAGCTGGCGTTTGATGCTGGCGTGGCGCTCGGCTTGGGCTGCGCGGGCAATGGCCACCATGCGATCGACCAGCGTGCTCAGCAGCGCGGCCACGCGCGGCACGTCGTGCACCACGCCGTAGTGGGTCACGTACATGCGCTGTGGGTGGGTGGCCAGCATGCGGGCGATGGAGGCCTTCATGGCCTCGGGCTCGAACTGCACCGGCGTGCTGGTGGGCAGCGCCCAGGCGCGGCCGTCTTGGTCGAACTCGCGGTAGCTGAGCCCGAAGGTGTCGCCGGTGAACCAGCCCTGGCTGCGGGCGTCCCAAATGCAGTGGTGGTGCTTGGCGTGGCCGGGGGTGTCGATCAGGCGCAGCGGGCGGCCGGCCAGCTCCAGCACCATTTCGTCATGGCTAGGGCGGGCGCGCTCGGCGGGCACGTTCACCAGCTCGCCATAGCTGCGGCGCATTTCTTCTTCGCCGTAAACCACGGTGGCGCTTTGCCACAGCCGGCTCGGGTCCACCAGGTGCCGCAGCCCGCGTGGGTGGCACACCAGGGTGGCCGTGGGCAGGGACTGCATCAGCAGGCCCACGCCGCCGGCGTGGTCGAGGTGGACGTGGGTGGGGATCACGTAATCCACCGCGTCGGGGGTCAGCCCCAGGGCGTTCAGGGTCTCCAGCAGCCGCGGAACGGCGAAATTGGTACCGGTGTCGATGAAGGCGGCGCGGCCTTGCTCCACCACCAAATAGGCCGCATCGAAACGGGGGCGCTGGAAGCCGGTGTCGATGGCGTAGATGCCGAATCCGAGGTCCTCGGTGTGCTCGGGAAGAATGTGGGATCGCTCACTCATCCGGAAACGATAGCCCATGACCGTCCGCGAGATCCTCCGCATGGGCGATGCCCGCCTGCTCCGCGTGGCTCAAACCGTGTCCACTTTCGACACGCCAGCCCTGCACGCGCTGGCCCAAGACCTGCACGACACCATGGTGGCGGCCAAGGGCGCCGGCCTGGCCGCGCCGCAGATTGGCGTGGATTTGCAGGTGGTGCTGTTCGGCTTCCAGAAGAGCGAGCGCTACCCCGAAGCGCCACCCGTGCCGCCCACGCTGCTCATCAACCCGGTGATCGAGCCGCTGGACGACACCATGGAGGACGGCTGGGAAGGCTGCCTCTCGGTCCCCGGGCTGCGTGGGGTGGTGCCGCGGCATGCGCGCATCCGATACAGCGGTTTTGCGCTGGACGGCAGCCGCATCGAGCGCGAGGCCGACGGCTTCCACGCTCGCGTGGTGCAGCACGAGTGCGACCACCTGTTCGGCGTGCTGTACCCCATGCGGATCAAGGACTTCCGGCGCTTTGGCTTCACCGACATCCTGTTCCCGGGCTTGGACGCCAGCAGCGACGACTGAAACCCTGTCCACCGACGGCCCGACCCGCGCGTTGCGCGGGGGTGCGGACCGATCCGCCCGGAGACGACCATGAATTTGCCCATCCCTCTGCGCCGCTGGTTCGCCCTGCAGCTGCTGGTTTTGCTGGCCCTCATTGGCAGCGCTTTGCCCGCTTGGGCCGATCCGCCCACCCGTGTGGTGCGGGTGGCCGAGGTCACCGGCAGTGCCGAGTGGTTCGACCCCGATCAGCGCGACTGGACACCCCTGCTGCGTAACCAAACCTTGACCGAAGGCGACCGCCTTCGCGTGGGCACCAACAGTCGCGTGGGCTTGCGCGTGGGGCCGCACGCGTTTTGGTTGGACGAACGCAGCCAGCTGGAGCTGATGCGCCTGGACGAGCAGCGCTTCGACCTCTCGCTCGACCGCGGTGCGCTGGCGCTGCGCTTGGTGACCCGCGAAGTGGCGCGCGACACCCTGGTGCGCACCCCGGAAGGGCGCTTCACGTTCGAGCGTGCCGGTGCCTACCGGGTTGATGCCCTGGGCAGTGCCAGCCGCGGCCAGGTGTTCGAAGGGCGCATGGCCTTTGAGCACCGGGGGCAAGATGGCGCGCCGTTGTGGCTCGATGCCGACCAATCGGCCGAAGTGTGGTGGGCCAACGGCCCGCGCGCCGAGCGCAGCCGCCTGCGCCAGGACGATTTCGGCCAGTGGCTCTCCGCTGCTGTCGGTTTCGGGCGAGAAGAGGTGGCCCGCTATGCCAGCAGCCGCCCCGCCTACCGCTATGTGTCGCCCGAATTGACCGGCGCCGACGAGTTGGATGACCACGGCCGCTGGGAAACCACGGTCGAGTTCGGTCCCATCTGGTACCCCAGCCGCGTGGCCGTGGGCTGGGCGCCCTACCGCGACGGCAGCTGGGTGTGGTCCCGCCATTGGGGCTGGACGTGGCGCGATGATTTGCCCTGGGGCTACGCCACCTCGCATTACGGCCGGTGGGTGTTCTGGAACAACCGCTGGTGCTGGTCGCCCGGTGCGGTGCGCGTGCAGCGGCCGGTGTTTGCCCCGGCCTTGGTCGCCTGGGTGGGCGGTGGCAACGTGCAGGTGGGCGTGACCATCGGTGGGCGCTATGCACCGCCCGTGGCTTGGGTACCGCTGGCGCCGTACGAGGTCTACCGCCCCTGGTACCGCCACAGCGCCGATTACATCCGCCGCATCAACCCTGATCCCGATCCACACACCGTGCGCCGCCCGACGGTGCCCGGCTGGACCGGCACCAACCGGGGCGTGCCGGGTGCGGTGAGCATGTATGCCCAAGTGTCTGGCAACGACCAAGCTGTGGCTCGACCGGTGCCTGTCAAGGATGAGACGGTGCTGCGCAGCTTCGTGCCGCTGGCTCAGGCCCCTTCGCGCACGGAGCTCCCTTTTGCTGGACCCACCCGCGGCCGCTTGCAGCCCGATGCCGGCAGCCCCCGTCAACGCGCCGGTGGCAGCCAGGGCTTCACTCAGCGCCCGTTCGAGGGCCCCGCCACGCCGCCCGTTGCCACCGCGAACCCCAGCTCCGGCGACGCCGGCAACCTGCCCCTGCGCCCAGCGCCTGCCCCTTGGCAGCGCGGCCGCGAGGAAGCGGGCCGCAATGGTGTCCCCTTTGGCAGCGCCTCGCAGGGCGAGGTGCCGCGGCCAGCGCCGGCCCGGTCGGCGGATCCCACGCCCCAGCCCAGCCCTGATGTGAACCTGCCCCGTCGCATTGAGCGCCAAGACCGGCTTGAACGGGAAGATGGGTGGCAACAGCGGCGTAACCCGGCCTTTGAGCGCGCCCCTGAGCCCGACATGCCGGTGCGTCGAATCGAGCCTCGGCCCGAGTTCCGTTCAGAACCGCGCCCCGAGCCCCGCCGCGATGACGCCATGCCTTGGCGCCAAGCCCCCCAGGTGCAGCGCGAAGAGACTCCCCAGCGGCGCTTTGAGGCTCCCCAGCGCATGGAG